>PMYA01000168.1:0-942 GCA_003170935.1 Methanobacteriota archaeon | reverse complement strand
AGGCGAACGACAACGCCTTGCAGCTCGAACTTATCGATTATTTCGCGAACTCGGCCTGCACCTACGTTGAGACCTAAACCGGGGTTTCGGTTTATCTCTGCAATGCTTACTGCGTCTCTCTCAATTACTTCCATCAGACCATGAAAGATCGCCTCTTCCATTACGTTGCCTGATGCAAGACCATTTGTATTACTCCTAAAGAGCTGCCAATGACCTTGCACAGGCGAATAAGGGTGAAAAACGGCATTTGCCGGAACAATAACCTCTTCATCGTTAAGAATGTCCCACCCCGCATACCACTCAATTTTTGTATCCTTAGAGAGGTAGCCTGGCAATATAAGATCAGCGGGATTAACGGCGAAATTATCTGCACTTAGGTGTTCATACGAGTCAAACAGCAATTGCCCCCTAAAATTAGTGACTTCAGCAGAAAACCGTTCAACAGCTTCCATTATCACCGAAACTCGGGCTTCCGTTTCAGTCGTACCTTTGCCTGCATACACAGAGATGGCCCCGTCTGCAGCTGACGGTCTTATCGCTGAAAATACGGGCAAACCTATACGATCTAGCCCTGAAATATCTGCTATTCGTGTTATCCCAACCTCTGGTACGGCCGCTTGAACGCGTTTTAATGTCTCTGCGGGCGGCATCACCCTGTGAGTGTCAATGCAATACGTCTTTGGTGCTGGGTGCAGTTCAATCTTACTTGTCATCACGCCTCTACGAAGTTCGAACATTATTATTAAGCTGTGCTCTGAAGCCTCAAGCACTTTCAGTGCGTAACATGCTAGTGTCGCTTAATAAACGAATCGATGTAGGGTCTCAAGCGACACAAACAAAAGCAACGTGAGGAATCTTTTCGTACGTCGCTCTAAATTTAAATAAGCGTTAATTGGAAAAATTCCACACAAACGTCCTCAGTCACCTTAATCAAGGTTACCC
>PMYA01000055.1 GCA_003170935.1 Methanobacteriota archaeon | reverse complement strand
TATATATACTTTAGTGTACATCTATGTCTTATATAATTATCGACAGTTTACGCAAACTAAAACTGTCTTACACCGAATAACTCGGTTTCTGTTTATTTAAGTATATAACTATAAAAACCTGCAAAACGCAGTGACGTGTATGTATAAGGATCGTATCCAAGCTGGACATGCACTAGCTGACTTGTTAGCGCGGTACGAAGGTCAAAACGCCGTGGTTTTAGCAATTCCACGAGGAGGCGTTGAAGTCGCATTTCCTATAGCGACGCGTCTGCGCGCGCCACTCGATTTAGTTATACCACGAAAGTTGCCAGTTCCATCGAACAGTGAAACGGGCTTCGGGGCAATTACAGCAGACGGATCTAAAGTCCTAAACGATGATCTAATCAGCTATATCGGACTAACGAACGTTGAAATCGATAAAATCGCAGAAGGCGTACTTGAAGAAGTAAAACGACGTGAAAAAAGGTATAGAGGAGACAAGCCCTTCCCCGATTTAACAGCCCGCATAGCCATAATAGTCGATGACGGCTTGGCAACGGGGTACACCGCGCTAGCTGCGATCGATTATGTTAGAAAGCGCCAGCCTAAAAAAGTGATTATGGCGGTACCAGTTGCTTCTAAAGACGCTGAAATGCTCGTTAAATCTCAAGTAGATGAATACATTTGTCCACTAACAAGCAATCGTCCCTGGTTTGCAGTTGCAAGCTTCTATGGACGGTTCTCCGATCTAACTGATGAGGAAGTACTCAATTGCATGAAAAAGTACGAACTTGTCGTCGAAGGGTGGTGACTGACACTACATTCGTTTAATAAGGATCGTCCCTTCGCTTAGCTTAATAACGTCGACTATCATTCCCTCCACAGACCACTCTTTTTTAACAATGAAATCCGTCGGTAAAAACTCACGGCCGTCGATCATTATGGAACCCGTAGCTATTTGATCAGCGATTTCCTTAGCAGGAGTACTTTTTATTAACTCTACCACACGCTTTACTTCAGACTTAAAACGTGGACCTAACGAACCAAGATTTGGACTAATTTCAGTGACATACTCGCTAATATCTGGTTCGCCCGTCCTATATTCAATATAAGCATTTAGCGCATTACTAATATCCGGCGCTCCGTAAGACATATCACGATCCATATACACATAAATTCCTTCAATTCGAGCGTTCAACGCGATACGTTGCTCTGATTTGTATCGCCTAACACTGGCAATAATTTCTTTGACGAGCTCTCCAGTGCGCCGTGCTTCCTCGACTTCTTTTTGAGACGCTGTAATCGCTATCTGCTGAACGTCTCCTTGGACAGGTGTCGATTCGGATGAAACCGCTCCTAGCGGCTTTAAGAAAAGCACAGGCCACGAGTGTAGATGAATACTATCACTTCCAGGGTTTATGTGTGAAAACAACTCCTCCGAAAAGAATGGACAGATTGGTGCTAGAAGCTTAACTATCGTATTAAGTGCAAGGTGCAAAGCAGCAATGCAGTACGCGTCCCGTTCATAAAGCCTTCCTTTGACCGCTTCGATATAATGATCGGCTAATGTGTTCCAAACAAAAGAGCGAATTCCCTTAAGAGCCTCGTCAAAGGCAAACCGATCCATACTGGAGGTGACCGAGTCTACCAAATCAACAAGATTACAAATTAACCATATCTCACTTGGATTTTGAGATCCATAAATGACCGGCTGGACTCCTTGAGAGAAATGTAACATAGCAAATCTAAAGATGTTCCAAAGCTTGGTTAAAAATCTTGAAGAGGATTTCAAATCATTTGTGCTATATGGAACATCAGATCCAACAGAGCCCCCGATTGCTGCCCATTGTCGAAGCGCATCTGTGCCATATTGCTCAATAACGGTTTCTGGAGCGATTATATTACCCAGCGACTTGCTCATCTTCTGGTTGTCTTTGCCGAGCACCATCCCATTGACTAAGACGCTTTCCCAGGGCTTTCTTCCTACAAGGGCGTCTGACCGTAGTATGGTATAAAACGCCCACGTCCTGATGATATCGTGACCTTGTGGCCGCAATTGAGTGGGAAACTGCTTCTGATACTGAGCTTCAGGCCAACCTGCAGCGTTCAGAGCGGAGAGCGATGAGTCCATCCATGTGTCTAAAACGTCATACTCAGGCGTAAAACTCGATGAGCTGCATTCACAAACACATCTGGGAGCCTCTTGAGTGGGATCCAAAGGTAACCACTGTTCTTCAGCAACCATGACCTTGCCACATTCATCGCAGTACCAAACTGGAATAGGTGTAGCGAAAATGCGTTGGCGAGAGATACACCAGTCCCATTCAACACTTTCAGTCCAATTCTTCAAGCGATAAAACATGTACGATGGGATCCACTCAATCTCTGCTGCTCGAGCGAGTATTGCATCCTTATCAATCTTAATAAACCACTGGCTCTCAGAAAGGATTTCTATCGGTGTTTTACATCGATCGTGGAATCCTACATTCTGCTCTACGCGATCCTGTTTTTGCAGGAGCTTATTGTCAAAAAGATCTGCAATAATGCGTTCCTTTGCCTCACCAATGGTTAATCCGTTGTATCGTTTATCCGCCATGCTGCCATCTTTTCCAATCACTTTTTTTAGTGGCAGATTGTGCTTTTTCCACCATCGCACGTCTTGCTTGTCGCCAAATGTGCAGATCATCACTGCACCAGTGCCAAAGGTGGGATCGACAGCTTCGTCTCCTATAATGGCGACCTCTTCATTATAAAGAGGTGTTCGTACGGTCCCGCCAATTAAGCTGACATAGCGTTCATCACTCGGATTAACTGCAACAGCAACGCAAGCACCTAAAAGCTCAGGACGCGTTGTAGCTATTTCGACTGATCCCGAATCGCTGCCTTCAAAAAAAAGATGATAAAGGATGGTGGATCGTGAGTTATAGTCCACTTCAGCAAATGCGATAGCAGTCTCACAGCGCGGGCACCAGTTTACAGGGTGCTCATCTCTGTAGATAAGGCCCTTTTGGTACATTTGCACAAACGATTTCTGCGTCTTGGCGTAGTATGCTTTTTCCATAGTTACAAACTCTTGCGACCAATCTATTGAAAACGCAAGGCGCTGCATCGTTCCCTTCATCAAACCGATGTTCTCTCGAGTCAAGCTTTCGCACAATGCTCTGAATTCAGCACGAGATATCTGGTTTTTAGTTATATTCTGGGTTGTCTCGACCTTTACCTCAGTTGGAAGACCGTGACAGTCCCATCCTTGTGGGAATTTTACATCATAGCCCTTCATACGCTTATAGCGTGCGATGAAATCAATATAGCACCAATTAAGGGAGTTTCCAAGGTGAAAATTACCAGTTGGATATGGTGGCGGCGTATCGATTATGAAGCGCGCTTTGGTTTCCCCGCCGCGATAACGATACATATCCGAGTCCCAAGCGGTAAGCCATTTTGACTCGATGTATTGATGATCAAAGTTCTTTGGTACAGTCATACTCCCTCACAAGCATCGTTTATGCCGATTCGTCATCAAAACGCCACTGCGGCCTCACTGATAACCTCATTAGAAAGCGTTCCAACACCGGGGATCTCAACCTCGACTACATCCCCCGCCCTGAGTTGCCCCACACCTCGCGGGGTGCCGGTTGCGATTATATCTCCCGTTTCAAGCGTCATGATCCGTGAAATAAACTTTATCAAATAATCAACGTCAAAGATAAGATCTCTAGTATTTGAACTCTGCTTCAATCGACCGTTAACCCGAGTCTTAATCGCTACGTTTCTAGGATCTAGATTAGTCGAAACAAACGGACCGACTGGTGCGAAAGAGTCAAAGCTCTTTGCACGGGTCCATTGGCCATCCTCCTTTTGTAGGTCCCGTGCTGTTACATCATTAAAACATGTATATCCAAGAATAACTTGCTCAGGATTTACTACGTTTTTACATCGCTGACCAATAACTACCCCAAGTTCACCTTCATAATCTATGCGCTCACTCGAAATTGGATAAACAATATTTTCGCCGGGACCAATCACACTAGTCGAAGGTTTGAGGAATAGCACAGGCTTCGCTGGGACTGGTTCTTTCAGTTCCAGTGCGTGATCGATGTAATTCAAGCCCACACAAACAATCTTGCTTGGACAGGTCGGTGCAAGCACTGTAACATCCTCAAATTCGTACGTAATTTCATTTCGATGCACGTATTTACCGTCAAAAGTCCCGAAAAAGACCTCTTGTTGCGCCTTAAAACGGCCGATCAAAACTTCACCTTTCTACCCGTCGCGTCACGCATGTATCTCCCAAATTCACCATCATTCAGCTGTTTTCCCGTAAAAACGGGACCGTCAACACACACGCGCAAACCTGATGGGTCGATGCAACATGAACCACATAAGCCGACGCCACACTTTATGTAACGCTGCAAGCTAAACTGACTCTGTACTCGCACCTCAACTGCGTGATCTAGCACTTTGCGCATCATCTGTTCGGGGCCACAAGATACTATTTCTTGATAGCCGTCAGCACGATTAAGCAAATCAATAGTCAAGCCTTTAAATCCCGCCGAGCCGTCTTCAGTTGCTATCAAAAGAGGTCCGGAGCTCTCAAAACGTTCGCGGAACAACAACTCACCCCCTGTCTTAGCACCCAGAATTGTTGATACCCGACCTTTTAGCATTTCTGCTAAAGGCGCTAATGGAGCAGCTCCGACGCCTCCTGCAACGATCAGCGCAGGCAGTTTTGTAATAGCGAATCCATTGCCAAATGGACCTCTCATTCCAAGAGAGTCACCAACATTCATCCTAAACAGTGCATCAGTAGCATCGCCTACTTTTCTAACAGTGATCCCGTTCGCGTACGACAGACTCATCGGTATCTCGTCTACACCTCGAATCCAGACCATGACATATTGGCCTGGTGCAAATTGAAAGGAGTAATTGAAAAAGAAGGTCTTTATGTCCTTAGATTCAGATTTAATGCCAGTAATTTCGACATTTCTGACGTACATCGTCCCTAAAAAGGACGCAACCCATATTTTAAGTTTCTCTTCTCCAATACTTTTGCTAAGCTGAGGTCCTTGAATTTTTTGCGAATAACTTTGACTTTAAGTACTCATGGCTAGTTAAAAGTTGCAGCGAAAAGGGGGGGTTTACTCAACCGAGCAATGACGAAAGAAATAAGGTCAAACTAAGCCCTTAAGACTCGCCTAATCACCTCTAAAAGGCTAAATAGCGGTCAGCAACAAAGTTAAATCTCTAAAGGGTAATCGATCATACCGAGAACGAGATCAATGGAACATAACTCAGAGGTAATAGGATTCGGAGCACTGAATTGCGACAAGATTTTCCAGGTAGACGACTTAGCGAGTCCCGGAAGAGAGACTGGGATCATTTCCGCCACAAGGCAGCCAGGAGGCTCTGCGGCGAATACTATAGTAGGCTTGACTCGTTTGGGGATCAAAACAGGGTTCGTGGGTACCGTAGGGAATGACAGAGAAGGCTCACTACTGTTAGATGACTTAAAGCGAGAAGGTGTCGACCTGCAGGGTATCATAAAAGCAGATGGAGCCACAGGTACAGCGTTAATATTTATAGACTCTTGTGGGGAGAGGGCGATTTATATCCTTCCAAGCGTCAACGACACGTTCATTACAACTAACCACGATTACACGAAGAAAGCCAAGATACTGCACCTTAGCTCTTTTATGGGAATTGATCAACTCAGAATGCAAATCCCATATGTTACACAACTTCGCGGTAAACAAACGAAAATTTCATTTAGCCCAGGTAACATCTATGTAAAGCTTGGACTAAACGAGCTTAAACCGCTAATTGAGCGATCTTTCGTACTATTTCTGAACAAAGAAGAAGCCAACGCCTTAACCGGAACGTCTGAAATTGAAGATGTAGCTTCTTTTCTTGACTTGGGTACTAAGATTGTAGCAGTCACACTTGGAGATCGCGGATCTTACGTTGTAACGCACAACAAAAGTCTGTATTTGCCCCCATACAATTCGAAAATAAATGACACTGTAGGGGCAGGCGATGCATTTGCTGCGGGTTTCTTATACGGACAGTTGACTGGCAAAGATCTTCAAGAGTCAGGTCTTTACGGAAACTTCATGGCTTCTAAATCGATAGCTGAGCTTGGAAGCAGAAAAGGGCTTCAAAGAGATCTCAAAGGACTTTAACGACTCAATATCACGTATCGCTCAAGTCAGGTTAAGTCCGATAAGTAGTGATATGGCTTACGCTGGATTGGCGTTTAAATAATGATCAACAGGCGACTAGCGCCTGTGTCTTTGCGCTAAAAAGAAAGAAAGCTGTTGATATCTAGCTACTTTCCAACCGTAATTTCGATCGCCGAGACGTTCGTTTCACCAGTCTCGGTGCTCAGACTCTCAGTGGAGATCGCTATGTCTCTCACATTTACTTCTGTGAGGAACCGATTTCTTGAAATCTCTGCGACATCAACTGCCCGCGAAATGGCTCTCCCTCGAGCTTTAATTAAGACCTCGTTGGCTCCGTTGTTAAACTGAGTTACCACGGCTAGCACGTAATTCATCACAGGTTTGTTGCCTACGTAGATTATGTTGTCGTCTGTCATACTGCGCCTCCCTTGAGGATCTAAGAGAAACAAACGCGTTATGATAGATAAAACTTTCTAACTAAATTTGGCTCTGTAAAACCAAACAAAGTCCGTTTAGAGCATTATTTGAAAAAAGATTTCATCATTGCTGCATCTTTTTCAAGGAGTGGAGATTCACATATAATCGTCGCGTCACAACCGTATTGCTTAAGAGCATCTGCAAGCAGCTTAAACTGATTTAGATCAACCGGCAAATGTCTACGTTCGTTACCTTTTGAGAATTCAATTCCAGAAAAATGGATGTGGATATGGTTTCTGTTGCTGAGCGCTCTGAGTACCCGCGCAAAGTCTTCAACGGTATTTAAGCATCCATTACACCGCGCGTGTAAATGCGAAAAATCAATGACAGGTCGAACGCGTGGCAGTTCTTGTTGTAGCTTCTGTAATTCTTCGACGGTCCCAAACTGACTTTGACGGCCCAGCAATTCAACACCTAGATGTGTTTGCGTAATGTGAGCATCGTTCATGTACTCCAACAAGCCTACACAGGCGTCTTTCACTAGCTCGAACGTCTCACCTTTTGTGTATTTCTTCGTATAATAGGCCGAATGGAATACGACGATCTGAGCTCCGAGCGCATTCGCCCTATCGACCGAGAGCTTTATTCGATTAATGCTGTCTGAGATGATCGTCGGATCTTCTGAAGCGAGGTTAATCATATATGGCGCATGAACTGACAAATCGATCTTAGACTTGCGAGCAATTTCGCCTACTGCTAGCGCAGTCTCTTCCTTCATTGAGACGCGCCTAACAAACTGTACTTCGAGCGCGTCGAGGCCAATGTCAGATAGGTATTTAATGCCTTCTCCCGTGCTCTTTCCCTTTAGTGCCAGAGGAACCCCTGCGATCCCTACCTTAATCATCGACGTTATGCACGATTTAATCGGCTATAATAATAACGCTGGAGTTAAAAGTCTAACAACAATCTGCATTAAATTCTGTTCAAACGAAAATTAGAAGTTTAAAGAGTGATAGTGTGTTGC
>PMYA01000044.1 GCA_003170935.1 Methanobacteriota archaeon | reverse complement strand
AAGAGTGGCCAGCGGCGAGTGGAAAGAGAGAAGAGATGGTCCAACAGCGACCCTCCACGATAACTAGATCAAACTCTTTGAATGTGACGCTTGGCGCAATTACGAAGCGGCCTATTAAAGCACCATCATAGAACCGGCCCTCGAGCTCTTCTATGAAAACCGCTTCTCCTTGGAGCTGATCAGCTATGACAGCTTCGAGCAGATACAATGTGTTAGCTCTTAGATCAGCCTTCTTTTTTTCCGAACAGTCTCGCCCAGAAGCTAACCCTGGGAGGGGGGAGCCGTAAGGTCACTAGCTCGAGCTGCTTCTGTAAATTTTCCTTATCTGCCTTTAAGTCGTTATTTAAACCCATGTAGATAGCAAGCTTTTCTTCGAGGGTTTTTACCTGCATTCTCACGGTTTCGAGTTCGTTTTGTAGTCCGGCTATAACAATGTCCTGGGAGTGAAGTTCACTTAATGCAGTCTCTTTCTCTGCCAACTTCTTCTTCAAGTCCTCGGTTTCAGTGTTAGTAGTTCGAGTTCCTTTGAGATATTCTTCTAGAATATTCGCGACCAAGCTCGACCCCTTCATGAACCCTGCAACGTCTTTAGCTCTTAAATAATATATTTCGCTTCAAAATAGCTGGCGCCTACTCCAGCAATCCCGACTGGCGGGCAACTGCAATGGTCCAGATCTAGACTGTGAAACTCTGCAAGGCATGCACACTCTCTAGCTAGTTTCGATTACTATCCGGAATGGCGAGCAAGTCTTAGGGACAAAAGTTGTCAGCCGATTTCAAAACCAATATATATTGAGATCACAATTCAGGCTACAAAGGCTGTTAAAGCCTTGTGAATACATTGGGGGTGGATTATGGGGATTAAAGAGAACTTTACGGACGAGGAGTGGCAGAAGCTTCTGAGCATTCCATATGTAGTATCATTGACGATAGTCACGGCGGCTCCATCATTCTTGGGCGCCTTTAGCGAATCTAAGGCATTACTTACAGAGCCACCCAAGCTGGCAGCTTCAAGTGGAAGCGATTTGGTTGGCATATTATCAGGCGAGATGCAGTCAAAGGCCAAGGATTTGATTAAGCAGCAGCAGGATCAGATCAAACACGATCAATCCGGGTTTAGATCCAAGACTATCGAGGCTTGTACGTCTGCTTCGGAAATCTTATCCAAGACCATGCCAGATGATGCTACCGCTTACAAAACGTGGGTACTGGCTATTGGACAAAAGGTAGCTGAAGCGGCCAAAGAGCACGGCGTCGTTGTCAGTGAGCCAGAAATGGCAGTTCTTAGTGAAGTCTCCGCTGCTTTCGGGATGAGCTCATAGAGGTTCAATTAGGTTATTCAAATACGACTATAGGTTATAGCCTGTTTTTTGGTGACGGTAGATAAAATAAGCAACGCACAATCTATAAAATTAAAAAGCTAGGACGTATTCCGGTAAACTACCCCCCACCTCCTAGCTAGTTATTACTTCCCAACTTCATCTTATTTTTGCGCACCATTCACGAGTTGACATAAAACGTCATGTTACGAAATAAACACTTTTCACAGGCGCCATTTCTGCTTAAAATCAATATCTGCAACCAAAACGATAACACTTAAGTCTGGCACCCAATGTAAAGAATGCGCATGAAAAAGATTTTTTTTAAAGTAGCCATAAGCAGCAACTTGATTTTCGGCGGCAATTTGATGGGGGATTCATAACAGAGAGCCAATAAGTAATTTGTGCGTTATGACGGTAAAATTGGCTTTTTTGACCTGCTTCAGACACTTAACTTGGAATTCTGCGTGAGGAGACTAACAAGATCACCCCTTTTGATTCGCAATAGTTAGTATGGAGAACACAAGTAACTGCGTTACGCAATTTTTGTGCAAACCAAAAATATGCGATCACAGTGCAGCACCGCTGCACGAAACCCTACGATTCTATTGCCGAGAGAGTTCAAAACCCTTGTCGAAGGGACGGCGATTATCTACTTAAGTCACGCCGAAAAGAAAAGGATAAGCGAAATGGGGCGATGATAATGACCGATGGCCCGCTATACTACACTGAGCAAGAACTTGACGACTTATTTAAAGAACGTGCCGCGTTCGCTGAGCGTATAAAAGCGATCGGAAAAGAAGTACAAGGACTAATAGCGAGCAGACACACATTGATCGCAAAGATGGGTGCGGTCGCCGATCAACAAGCGCAGGTCGCTAAACAAGCGCACGAGGCGGAGAACGTAGACTTAAAAAGTGTTTTTGAACTGAATAAGGAGATGGACGCTTTATTTGATGAGTGGTACACGACCGAAATCAAGCTCGACGCGCTAAAAAGCGAGTTGACACATAGCAAAAACATGATGGACGATATTCTCAAAGACACGTTGCGCGACCCTAGAATGTATAAGCTGTACGATGAGATGAAGAATGAGTAAGCGAACGCAAAAACGAGGGCTGGTCAAACGGATCGTCGAGGCACATGATGGCGCGATCACGTTTGAAAGCGAGAAAGAAACGAGAACAACGTTTACAAGCTCCCTCAAATTGCAAATTGATCTTTTGTATCTAACTTGAAAGTCACCGCTCCCTAGTACATCATATAGACATCATACTAGGCCTCAGGCAGTAGATGCTTGCAAAACCGCCAATCCGCCTTAGAGACGTCGTGCATAAGGATGCAAGCTGCTCAAGCTGATATTATCACATAGCATAGCGATATTGTATCAATGCGGCTTAGATGCTAGGGGCTATAAACATAGGTAGTGCCGCCTATCGACTGAACAAAAGACTAAAAGGGAAATCTCGCGCACGCGTTAAATTATACGATTCGGCGCTTCAGGTTCGATGCGAACTCTTCCGCATTTTTAAGGTCTTCAGCGTTAGGCCTCCCCTTGTTCATTCCTCCAAACAGCTTAAGGAAGCTATTTGTGTTAAAACCTTTACAACCGAATTCATCAACGATTAGGTAACCTTTCGATTGCAGTTTTTCCCTGAGCAGCGAATGATCTTTGGCGACTTTGGCTTCTCCTGCAATCCCACTGGTTGAAAAAATGAATGCTTTCTTGTTGGCGACCTGTGGCAGTTTATCGGCTAGGTCAAGCAGATATTTATGGTGTTTTGCACCATATATCCCTGAGCCAAAGCCAATTAGGCTATACTCTTGAAGCTCTTCAAGGGTTACTTGCTGTGGCGTTTTTATTTGTGCATCAAGCACTTTTGCGAAGACTTGAGCGATTTTTTCAGTATTATTGTGGTGATACGAATACAAAACCAACAGAGAGTTCATAGCAATAGTCCCTCATTTCGTCTCATCATTTATCTTTAAGGTAAAATAGTAAGCTAGCTGCTAACCTCGTGCTCTACCAAGTGGGTATTAATTCTGGGGTCCTTTTCAGACATAAAGTAATGCGTCACGAGTTGTGGCTTGAGAATCGAAATAGTTAAATCACTTTTAGCCACATTCATAAGCGTATGCAATCCCCACAAGAGCCAATTTGTCAAAGTTGTGGTATGCCGCTTAAAAAGAATGAAGATTTCGGGACCAATGCTGACGGAAGTAAAAGTGAAGAGTATTGTTTTCACTGCTTTCAGGATGGCTGCTTTTTGGACGAAGGGATAACATTACAGGAGAAAATTGAGAAGAACATAAAATTCGGCATTCAAATGGGAATGTCGGAAGATATGACAAGACACATGTGCGAAAACATATTGCCACAGCTTAAGAGGTGGCAGAAAGAGTAAGTTGTTCAGCCCTCCTTTTAAGTCCGTTTCCATTTATCGCGCTAAAGTTGATTGTTATAATGAGGGGTTACTCTATCTTAAAAAGGGGGGGCGACCTAATATGCAACTGAAACCTACAGTCGTGATAGCTGTCCTTTCGCTTGTAGTTGCCTCTTTGTTAGTAGCAGGTTGCACTACAAACACTACAAGCAATACTAATCAAACACCTACGTCAAGCGCAGCGACAAACGATGCTTTTCTAGAACGGTATCTTGCAGAGGACAAAAACGTATCATACGCAAATACAAACCTCAGCCACAAGGCGTGGGAACTTACGTGGATTAACAGCACTTCTGCACGTTTAGAATACACGTTCTTCAACAAAACTGCAAATATATCGTTCAAACCACCTCCAGAGACATATATCGTATTTCCAACAACGCAAGACGCAACAAATTACCTTAACGCTATGAACAAGACAGCATACAGCCTCATTAGCACACAATACATAAGCGGCGGGGCGTATCAAAAGCTTACAGGTCACACACCGACGGTTTACAAAGAATACAAGTGGAACGAAGGGAATGTAAATATTCTCTCAGAATACACGGCTCATGAAATTGCACAACTAGATAATCTCATCGAAATACATACTGGTAAATGGGTAGGTTATAACTAGATAGACAAATCTAGATAGACAAATACGTTGGCCCGCATATCAGGGCTGCTTAGCGTGTTCCTATAACCTACTTCCTATCTCCTCCCTCTTTATTTCTTTTTTCAGTTTCCTTTACGTGTGGGGCTTGAATTTCAGAGTGCCGCACAACGTATGGAGTTACGGCATGAAAAGTATCATGCAAACGCGCTTGCTGCGCTCAGAACCCGCTTGCTGTGTGCTAACGGTAACAACATGATACAAATTTTTTGTATCCTACCGATTGAACAAAACCTATGTTTTGTTAAATAGATAAGCCAAAAAATCCAAATCAACAAAAGTTTAATAGTTTCGGCATCTTTGGGGGCAGCAGAGGAATGCTATGAACAGCGTTTTTGAGAGTATCTATTTAAGGAGGTCTGTGAGGGATTACAAGCCGAATGACGTGCCCGATGACATTATCAGAGAGTTGATCAGAGCGGGCACGTATGCACCGTTTTCGCCGGATCCCACGAGGCAACAACCGCGGAGGTTCGTTGTCATCAAGAACAGAGAGATGATTAATAGGCTATCTGAGCGGGCGAAAAAATTGTGGCTTGATACGTATACGAGTTCTGACTCGGAGATTGGGCTGCCAGAGAACATAATGAAAGCGCTGAAAATGCCGGAATTTCACATTTTCTACAATGCTCCCGTACTGATCCTGATGTTCGCGAAACCGTATGAGCGTACTTCACATAATTACGACTGCGCGGCAGCGGCCGAGAACATGCTGATCGCCGCTCGGTCATTGGGCATCGGCAGCTGTTGGATAGGGTTCGGTATGCCACTGGGTTCTGATCAGGACACGCTGGCAGAGCTGGACGTGCCGGAAGGGTACCGTTTAATGGTCCCGCTT
>PMYA01000148.1 GCA_003170935.1 Methanobacteriota archaeon | reverse complement strand
TAGTAACAGAATAAAACGTTCAGTTAGGAATAGCTGGAGTAACTACATGCCCATTTACGACACACCAGTGCCACTACCTAAGCGAACGACCTCGTTATGTCACATATGCCTTAAACCAGTGGATGCTACCATCTACGAAAAGAACGGCCAGATTTGGATGGCTAAGGAATGTCCGGAGCATGGTGCGTTCGACGAGTTGTATTGGTCAAGCGCGGAGATGTATCATAAGGCTGAGCGGTTTTCGTATAACGGAGACGGAGTCCAGAATCCTCAACTCACACTTCAAAAAGAGTGCCCGTTTGAATGTGGCCTCTGCGATGCCCATCTGACTTCGACGAGTCTAGCAAATGTTGACGTTACCAATCGGTGCAACTTGCGCTGTGAGTGGTGTTTTGCTAACGCTCATGCGCGGGGTTACGTATACGAACCGTCATTCGAGCAGCTCAGAGAGATGCTTGCCACACTACGCCAAGAGAAGCCGGTTCCAACGCTTGCGGTTCAGTTTTCAGGAGGCGAACCGACGTTGAGGGAGGATCTCCCTGAGATCATCAAAATGGCGGTCGAAATGGGCTTTATTCAGACCCAAATTGCGACAAATGGCATTAGGCTTGCAAAAGATGATACGCTTGCACGAAAGCTACGACAGGCTGGGCTGAACACCGTGTACCTTCAATTTAATGGCGTTTCAAAGGAGACGGATGGTCTGATAGAGCTAAAAAAGAAGGCGATCGAGAACTGCAGAAAAGCGGGCCAAGGCGTGGTGTTAGTTCCCACGGTCGCTCGCGGGTTAAATGATCATGAAGTAGGGCAAATCATCTATTTTGCAGCTCAAAACGTGGATGTCGTCAGAGGGGTCAACTTCCAGCCAATGGCATTCACAGGGGGCGCAAGCGAGTTCACCTCGGCGGTCAGAAACGCTCAGAGATACACCCTGCCCGATCTCGCGCTGAGCATAGAACAGCAGACGAATGGACAAGTGAAAACTGAAGACTTTTATCCTGTGCCTTGTGTCGTTTCTATCTCAAAGCTCATTGAGGCATATACACAAACGCCACAGATCGAGTTCAGTACACACCCGCACTGCGGGATAGCAACTTACTTGTTCGTCGAAGACGGACAACTGATTCCAATAAACAGGTTCGTGGACGTCGATAAATTCTTTGAACTGACTCAGAAGCTTGCGGGCAACCTGAACAACGGCGGTGTGCTGCGGAAGCCAGCAGCGCTGATGCGAGGATTAATGGCACTGAACTCGCTTGTCGACGAAGAGCATCAACCTAAGGGCGTTCAGTTTAAGGAAATAATAAAGACGGTCTTACTAACTCACGACTATAAAACGCTCGGTGACTTTCATAAAAAAGCACTCTTCATCGGCGCCATGCATTTTATGGACGCTTATAACTATGACGTTGAAAGAGTCAAGCGCTGTGCTATTCATTACGCTACCCCAGGCGGGTTGATCATCCCGTTTTGCGCATATAACAGCGGTCCATGCTACCGGGACGCTATAGAAAAGAAGTACAGCATCCCTCTTGAGGAGTGGGAGCGTACGAGAGGGAAGATTCAGTTTGAAGGGCTCACCTAAATAGAGGTAGCCCGGCACGGATTCGAACCGTGGTCGTGAGATCCAGAGTCTCACATGATTGACCGCTACACTACCGGGCTCAACAAATTCTTCTTAAAGAACAATGCTCACCCGAGGATGAACTCGGTTTAAATGTCACCCCGACCATATATTTACTTAACGAAGGCGCGACCAACACGTGTGTTGTGAAGGCACTAGCACACTCAGTTTTTGCTTTTATCTTCTGCATCGCCATTTTTGAGCTTGCTATACCGGAAACAAACAAAGTTTTGGTACTACTCTCGAGCTCGATTGCGCTCACACTTGCATCGATCCCTGACCTCGATGAACGTATGCCTAAAAGACTCGTTCACCACAGAAGCGGGATCTCCCACTCGATTTTCACCATAGTGGTATGCGCCGGCGTTTCGTATGTCCTTCTCTCACGATACCCGCCCCTTGATCTACTCGTAATACCAGCACTCACAGCGGCCGTCGCTAGCCATATCCTCCTCGATACACTAACAAAGTCAGGCTGTCCGCTGCTTTGGCCTCTGAGTCATCGCAGTTTTTCAGTGCACCTATGCAAATATGATAACCCTTTGGCCAACGCATTGGTTGTTTTGCTCTCTTCACTTGCGATCATCACGTTCATATTATATGGTTGATCCCACCTGAGTCGCACCGCAACTAATCATTTTTTGGGTGCATGAAACGAGTGACGCAAGCTGCGTGAGAGATCTACTAGTAGGGGACTTCCTCTCGTGAGCCTTCTAACACAATATTAAAGTATTCGAAAAACCTAGTTTGTTTGAGGATACAAATTGTTCCCATCGAAGAAGGTTCAAAATCTGGTTGGTTCCAGAGTTCAAGTCGAGATGAAAGGCGAAAAATGTGTGCTCGAAGGCCTTTTAATGAGTGCCGATGACTACCTCAACTTACATCTTACGAATACCGCAGAAGTTGTTGACGGAGAGAAGTCACGAGTTCTCGGATCAGTAGTGCTCCGCGGCAACAACATTATCCTTCTAAACCCCGTCAACGACTAATCCTCGAAATATAAGTGCATCCGTGGAAAAAATACGCGGCAATGTTAAGGAAACGGTGTAAAACACTAGGACGTGAAAAATGGTAGAAATTGACCCCCTCAATCCAAACATTAGCCGCACGTTTAACAAATTTGAGCACCCTGAAACGGAAATATTTCAAAGACTTGAGGATCAGATCGAGCAGAATCCGAGGCGTTACTACAAGCAGGTGATCGAAAAGTGGTAGGAAAAGGGGATAGTCAAACCTCAATCGACAAAAAAAACAAGCACGAAATCCTGCTAGCACAAGGCAAAATAGCCCCTTGTATCGGATGCCACGAAGTGTGTACTCCTGAGTACTGTTCGCTGCTCGATGGGTGGCTTGAACTGCTCATGTAAAACCTTAGCTTTTTTTGAAGGGCTGCCATTTATTCGGATTTTTTGGCTTCATTTCTGCGCATTTCTCGAATTTATTGATTTACACCTTTGTTATTCCAGAGTGGGCGACTAGCCTTCTTTTTAAGCAACTTTGCTCATAAGAAATCCGGCGTTTTTTAAGCTAAATCACGATTTTTACCAAATTAACGGCGATTAACTTAAGGCTGAATTAAAAACTCGACCTTGGCGCTGCCGTTTTGAGTCAATTTTATTTCAATGTGCTAAAGGCCCACAGGGACGTCAAAAGAAGAGAGGCAACTCATGCGTTAGTTGATCATCTTAGTGATACATAGCAACGCATCCCATTCTGAATATCGACAAAATCTTGCAGCAAGACGAAAACACTTACGTCTATCATCGCTATTTTACGTTTTTGATTTATTTTTTCGACGAACGAGATATATGGTAAAAATGGCGGCCACTATCAACGCCGCCAACCCAAAAGGAGGTAAAAGACATGGCCAGATTGCTGAGCTTGTGGCGCATCAGCCCGTCGGGACCGTGGCCGACCGACCCGACTGAAAATGCAAAGGTCTATGAGACGATATTCGCAGCGATTGACAACTTGTTGGAAACAGGTGAAATGCGCGAGTTCGGCTTCTTCCAAGGCGCAACGTCAGGATACGTAATTAGTACCGGTGAAGCCAAAGACTCGTTTCGGAGGGCGTTCTCATTCTACCCCTTCTTCGAGATTGAGGGGCGTGAAATTTTGTCATACGAAACTGGAAAGGAAGTTATGAGAGCGGTCTTGAAAGACAAAATAGAAGCAATGAAACAGTAATTCGTCAGGATTGCGCAAGGATTGATGTTTCCACAGATGGGGGAAAATAGGGCGGAAAACAGTAAAAAAACGAGAAGCACAAATCGGTATCGTCTTACTACGGGGGATAATCAGCCAATTTTACCACCTCTTACTGTTTTTACACGGTGCGATTGTTGTGGTACCGTTTATCATCACGTAGGCGTTGGGTAGGTTGAAAATGTGGTTAAAAGAAATGTAAGCGATGACAGAGGAGTGAGCTAAGTAGACGGCTAGGCCGAATAATCCACCTCAGACGGAGTTATTTTTGAATAGAGAGGTCGCGCTTCATATAGTGAGCATCTCTAGATTCAAGAGGACTACAATGTAACCTACCCGGTTTACGCATTCTTAGCAATTTTACACCAACTGACCCTCGTAGTGTTAGAATCATCGGGCTATCGGGTTCGATCAAGACCGAGATCTAGCTGTCTTTTGGAAACGAAAACGCGATTTAGCAATGTTAAACACGCAAAAAGGCAACGAATTGAACTTATTACGCAATATTGAAATACTTTGATCGCCAATATCAAATTGGGACTTATTTTGGGAAAACGCGACCTAAAGCTTGCCAAACACGCAGTGAAATGTTATTACGGCATAGATGATGGAGACGGCAAAATCGATATCATCGAGAACTTTGACAACAAGATGCCGACTGGCGGCTTCATAAAAGATATAAAGGAAGAGCTAACGGCGTGTTGGCCACAAAATATCGGTATGAAGTCTAAAGTCGCTCGATTGTCCGAGACAGATTTTATATACTGCGTTAATGAGCTCCGTGCTAAAAACGGATCACCGCCAATCTCTTCAGATGGAAGCCTGCACAAGAAATGGATGGAGTGTATGGCATCGAATGATCCACACATTTACCTCGTAGCTGTCCGAGGCCGAGGCGAACGAACGAAGCTCGTTTTAGTAAACACGAAGATAACCGCTCAGAGTAGATCTTAATTTTTTTAGAGATATGCGGCCTGATTCTACACCCTCCGAGGGCATCTAATGAACGCGAGACGATCAGGAGATAGTCTTAGTGGTGTAGACGAGCAGATCATTCAAATAGAGACGGAGATACGCGACACTTCTTACAACAAGGCTACACAACTCCATATCGGTCGTCTAAAAGCAAAACTAGCGCGGCTAAAGGAGCAACGGGAGACGAAAGGCTCTCATAAAGGGACCGGATATGCGCCAAAAAAGTCCGGTGATGCCACTTGTGTACTGGTAGGATATCCATCCGTCGGAAAGTCAACCTTGCTAAACGTGCTCACAAACGCAAAATCACCAGTGGGGACTTACGATTTCACCACACTAAAGGTCATACCTGGTTCCATGGTGCATAAAGGAGCACGTATACAGGTCTTGGACATTCCAGGACTGATCGGTGGTGCGGCAGCGGGCAAAGGCAGGGGCAGAGAGGTCATTTCAGTTGTCAGAAGCGCAGACCTCATCCTGATCTTGGTCGACGTTTTTAGCGAGTATCAAATCGACGTGATCAAGAAAGAATTAAACGACGCTGGAATCAGACTAAACCAAAGTCCCCCAAACGTAGTAATAAAAAAGAAATCCCGCGGGGGTGTTTTAATTAAAAGGACCCCCAATGCTCCCAAAATCGATGATGCCACGATAATTGCGATTTTACACGACTTCAAGATTCACAACGCAGACGTTTTGCTTAAAGAAGACGTTACCGTCGATCAATTGGTAGACGCATTGATCCCGGGCAGACGGTTCGTCCCTGCAATAACGGTAGTAAACAAGATAGACCAATTATCTAACCCAGTGGGCTTCGGTGACGTTCACATCTCCGCCGAGCACAACATTAACGTCGATTGTCTTAAAGATTTAATCTTTGAAAAGCTAGGGTTTATTCGTGTGTTCTTAAAACCTCAGGGTAAAGCGGCAGATACCGAAAACCCGTTGATTTTACGTCATAATTCGACCGTTGGAGAGGTCTGCAACCTTATGCATAAACAAATCTCACGGAAATTCAGGTACGCTCACGTGTGGGGTCCAAGTGCAAGACACGCTGGTCAGCGTGTGGGACTAGACCACCGGCTGCTTGACAAGGACACGGTCACTTTAGTGGCCTCCCGCAGATAACTCTCTTGATACGTTTTTTAGCACAGTTATTGTGCACTGCGTGTACAAAGCAACAGGAAACGCTCAGCTAGCGGCGGTTCAACAAATAACAGGTCAGGTATCTAAAGTTGAACTTCAGTACCGGCCTCAGGTATGCTTATATTCTTGAATCCGGCCTCTTCCAGCTTACCCAGGTAAAATTGCTGGGCTTCATACTCACCATGAACTAAGAATACCTTTTTCAATTGACTTTTATCCTGACAACTGATATAATCCTCCATTTCATGGTAGTCGCCGTGGCCCGAAAATGCTTCAATCCGTTCAATCGTTGCATTCACCGGGTGCTTTTCGCCGAAAATAGATACAGGATTTTCACCGTTTTCTATCCTAGCCCCCAACGTAGTAGGCGAACAATAACCAACTACAAGAATAGTGTTCTTCGGGTCCTTAATATTATTGGCCAAGTGGTGCTTTATACGTCCAGCTTCCATCATACCAGAAGCAGAAATGATCACGCACGGTTCCTTAATTGAATTCAGCTTTTTCGAGTCTTCCGTGCTTTTCACGTAAAAAAGGGAGCCAAATCCGAACGGATCTGGGTCGTTTTGCATTACTTCCTGAACATCATTGCCTAGGTCATCGAGGTGCAACCGGAAGATATCAGTAGCATTCACCGCCAACGGACTGTCGACGTAGATATTTATTTTTGGCAAAAGCCCTTCGTTAAAAAAGGTATTCAGCGCGTACACCACTTCCTGTGTGCGGCCAATCGCAAAGCAAGGGATGATTACCTTTCCGCCTTTTTCAACGCACGTTTGGCGGATCACACGAAGCAATTCTGCTTTGGCATCCTGCATCTGTGGGTGTAGGCGGTTTCCATAAGTCGCTTCGGTGATTAGGTATTCACATTGCGGGAAAGGCTGGGGCGGTTTCAGGATATAGCTCACAGGCCTGCCGATATCACTGGTATATGCGAGCTTTGTAGTTTTCCCGTTTTCAGTAATCTCAAGCGAAACTACGCTACTGCCCAGCATATGACCGGTATTAGTAAACCATACATTGGTGTTATCATCAATCCGGAATCTCCTGTCATATGCCACGCCTATGAATAGCTTCATACAGGCACGGGCATCTTTTTCGGTATAAATTGGTTTAACAGGAGGCAGACCTTTGGCAATACGGCGTCTATCAAACTTTTCTACGTCACTTTCCTGGATGTGCCCGCTGTCGGCAAGCATGATGGCGCACAAGTCGCGGGTGGCATTGGTACAAACCACCGATCCGCGGAAACCGAGTGTATAAACGTAGGGGATCAATCCTGAGTGGTCGATATGTGCATGCGATAGGATAATATGGTCGACTTCAGCAGGGTCAAAACCGAGATTGCGGTTCATACCATCGGTTTCCATCCCTTTGCCCTGGAACATGCCACAGTCAAGCAGTATTTTCTCTCCGTTTTCAGTAGTGATGAGATGCTTGCTCCCGGTAACTTCTCGGGCGGCGCCAAGGAATTTTAGCTTCATAATGAATCAATTATACACTACGGCGTGGTATATCTTATTTTTAAGCATCGCAACGAGTGTCAAAGACGGCAGCAAAGATGATTGTCGCACAACATTAAGCTTATATTGAACCAACAGGCCATATTGAACCAATGGAGCTCCACATCGGAGAAGCGTTCAGCATTGATCCAAGGTATCTCGTCACTGAACGAAGTGCCGTCATAGGACAGAGCGGAAGCGGAAAAAGCTATCTCGTAAGCGTCATATGCGAGGAACTTGCCGCACCCGAAAATGACCTCGGTTTCGTAGTTATTGATACCGAAGGAGAATACGCAGGGTTATCTGAACTTTGCCCTAACGTTGAGTCAAAAGATATTGAGGATCTTTCAAAGGACGAAGATGAAATTCAACGCATTATCACAGAGTCAAAAAAAATAGTCCTCGATGTCTCCGAAACGGAAAAAAAAGTCATAAACGATTTTTTAGATAGCATTTATCGCGTTGCGACCCAGCTTTTTAAAGCAGGAGCTCACAAGCAGAATCCTTTTTTGATTGTCGTTGAAGAGGCAGACGTCTACATTCCGCAGTCAAAGCGCGACGGGCTTGAGATCTTACAAGTCATAAGCAGAAGAGGCCGGAAGAGGGGTCTGGGAATCCTTTTAGCGACCCAGCGACCTGCTTTGGTCAACAAAAACGTGCTAAGCCAGTGCAACAACGTGTTCATCGGAAAGCTAACGCTCAAAAACGATATCGATTCGGTGCGGATATTTTTCTCCTCGATGGATGATGCGCGTCAGCTTACAGAACTCGAACCAGGGCAGTTTTACGTCCAAGGAACGATCTCAGATCCATCGTTTATTAAAGTGAGACGGCGAAAATCACGACATGGAGGGGCGACGCCTACGATTAAAAGTCGTTCTGATCCCGCAACAGTTCAAACATCACACTCAGAAGCTCGTGAATCTCACGATGTCGATGAGAGCGAACCTGCTCGGGTTCAGCGTGCCCTTGACACCACGCGGGGAGCTAAGAAGGTACCTTTTATATACTACGACGAAATCAAGGCCCTAAATGCCTTAAATAACAACAAGCGCAAGCCCCTCATTTTAGGCACGAGTGAAAGTATAATGGACGTCAAACGCGTCCTGCTGCCAGTTTTTTCTGTTAATGTTCGAGAAGTGAAAAAAAGACTTTTAGGAGGTACAAAGTACGTTGATTACCGGGTCTTGATCGACGCCATCACTGGAGAGCTACTCAGCCCTACCGGTGTGCATCGACGGTCCGAGAATCTCAGTTATCTCACTGATTTGAATCCTATTCAGCTGAAGGTCATGGATTTCATTCTCACCAACAAAGCGGCAAGCTACGCACAGCTTCGTGAAGTGCTGCCCGGGAAGCGGTTTAAGCCAAGCTTAAAAAAGCTTGAAGAAATGAACCTCATAGGCTTAAAAGACGACATGTATTTTCCCTTGCTTAATATCTCCTATCCAAAATCCCTCGAGTCACAAAACGCCGACTCTTTGAAGATCAAGAATGGTCGTGCCGACAACGTCACTAAGCCGAAAATTTCAAAGCAAAAACTGAACGAACTTATCAGAGGCTTATATCCAGGATGCGAAGTTATCAGTGTAGATACCATATATTCTACAGTTCTTGAGGCTATCTATGCCCGTGACACCAAAAAAAGACGAGTTAGGATAGACGCATTAACAGGAAAGCCGCTGCATAGCGAATAGAACGTATTAGCGTCGAATCACTCGATTTGCTACCCTATTATGCGAATTGAGGCGTTCTTGATCCTACTTCGAGCCGATATGTTGAGCAAAAGGGGGGCGATCGACTCGAGCATGCATGACGCCTCGAGCGCCCGACATAGAAAGAAATGAGCCCTTCCATATCCTTGATTAGTTCCATAACGACTTTTTTTGGCTTTTCTGCGCCACAAACGAGGACATCCAATCCAAGCTTATCTTTAAGATCGATCAGACGCGCAGCTGGTGTTGTGTGAAACGCCGATACGACCTCGTTGTTTGAAAGAAGACTTTGTATCTCCAATGCGGCGCTTCCATATTCCTTGGAGGGTTCATAGCGCAAAAAACCATTTTTAGCTATAGGAACGACAGGCGACACAACTATCGCGCTTGGGTCGAGGTTTCCCTTAATGGTCACTGCAGTGGGCATTGCGTGTTGGTACTGAAGCGCAAAGACTGCCACGTCGCAGTCTGCTATCGCCTCGACGTTTTCTTCACCAGATAACGTACACGTTGTACCCTCTTCTGATAAAAACTCTTCACAAAACGCTGCCGCTTCTTCGGCCTTTTCAGCGCTTCTTGAACCAATAATAACATCATGTTTTGGAGCCCCGCGAAGCGCTAATCCTATGCTTTTATTTCCCGTACCACCAAGCAAAGCTATACGCATGAAAAAACCGTTTCAATAAATTGGCCAAGGTGAATTTTAAGCTTTTGTGATTTTTCGCTCCACATGCCCGCTAGCTGTACTCAAGCTTTTCTGATATAATAAATTCAAAAGAA
>PMYA01000083.1 GCA_003170935.1 Methanobacteriota archaeon | reverse complement strand
GATTGTTTTCTCGCTGCCAATAAAGTCGGCGCTGCTGGACTGGTAATCGGTGTTGACATGACCCCGGAAATGGTCGATAAAGCGCGGTCTAATGCGCGTAAGGGCGGCTATAAAAACGTCGATTTTAGACTCGGAGAGCTTGAGCATCTCCCGGTAGCAGACAACTCAGTTGACGTCTTTATCTCAAACTGCGTGATCAATCTAACGCCTGACAAAGCTGCGGTCTTTAACGAAGCATTCCGCGTGCTGAAATCTGGGGGACGATTTGCTGTTTCTGATATCGTTTTACTAAAGGAGCTTCCTGATGCTGTGAAGCAGTCAGTTGCTGCGTACGTTGGCTGTCTTTCAGGAGCGATTATGAAAGATGCCTACTTGGAAACTATCCGCGAGGCTGAATTTACCAACGTTCAGATCGTTGATGAGGCTGCATTCCCGTTAGATTGCATGGCGAACGATCCGACTGCACAAACGATCGGGAGCAGTCTAAGCCTGACCCCTGAAGAGTTGAACGATGTTGCAGACGCTGTGAGAAGCTTAAAAGTTGTTGGGGAAAAGCCGTAGATGCTCTTGGAAATAGCAACAGTAGGCTCGTAAAAGCGTTCGTAGGTGTCGTAGAGTTTCTTAGCCCAGCTAAAAAAGCAGCTTACGCCGCTAAGCGGTCGAATGCTGCAATCTATAGATGTAGCCGTCATAAGCACAGATATAGAGCTCGCCCTTTTGGTCGAGTCCAAAGGAGGTAATATGAACGCCTGTAGCCGCAAGTTCACTGTTGGTGGTGTTCATACCATCATACCGCAGCGCCCAAATCCGCCCCGACCCGTAATCTCCGTAGACGTAGGCACTCACGAGGTCAGGGAATGCGGCACCTCGATAAACGAAACCTCCGGTTACGGAATACCCGAGGGAGTGGTTATATTCCCAGATTGGGAGCGAGAGTCCGGTTTGATTGCATCCTGACGGAGGAGAATAGCAGAGACTCCCTTCCATAATGTTCCAGCCGTAATTACCGCCGCTCTTAACGATATCGATCTCTTCCATCCTATCTTGACCGACATCTCCTACCCACAGCCGACCTGTCATGGAATCAAAGTTAAACCGCCACGGATTACGCAAGCCGTAGGCGTAAATTTCCTCACGGAACCCTTGGTTGTTTCCAACAAAAGGATTGTCACGCGGGATGCTGTAGTTTAAGCTGCCAGCCGCAGAAGTAACGTCGACACGTAAGATCTTGCCGAGCAGCGTCGAACGATTTTGTCCGTTCCCTGGCGGATCGCCCGCACCACCTCCGTCGCCCAGCCCGATATAGAGGTACCCGTCAGGCCCAAAAGATATTTGCCCACCATTGTGGTTGGGGGCGGGCTGCTCGACTTGCAGCAACACTTTTTCGCTGTTTACATCAGCTTGGTTTTTATCGGTTTGTGAAACAGAGAAACGCGAGACGACAGAGCGCAGTGGATTGTCTGTTGTATAATACACGTAAAAAAACCCGCTTTCGTTGAATTGTCGGGGAAATGCCAAGCCCAAAAGTCCCAGCTCTCCACCGGAGGTAACACGATCGCTGATGTTAAGAAAGACGGCGGCGGCGTTCACGCTCTCATTGTTTTCAAATACCTTGATTAAGCCTGCCTGTTCGACAACGAAAAGTCGATTATTTTGGTCTCCTGCGGTGTAGATTCCAACGGGGTCTCTGAACTGAACGTTGGGAAAGGCAACGTTGACACTATACAGATGTTGCGTCTCAGGAGTGGGGGAGTTTAGAACACCTTGAAATACTGAAACGCCTAGTATTATGGCAATTAATGCGACAACAATTGGCACGACAATTTTTAACTTCATTTGAAACGCCACCGTCTGTCATAAGTGGTCCCGCGTTCCTTCAAATCAGATTGAAGCTCCAAATATATTAGGTACCGGCATCGATGATCACGAAATATTCTTAATTGTCTGCGGTCGTTATGCGATTCGCGGGTTTTTTCCAGCTTTAAGGCCGAAAGGAAGGGCGTATTGGGAGTTAGCTCTAAATAGGTTAGATCCCTTCTATAAGCGAGGTATACGAATGGTAGTTGGAGTTACGCTCGTAAATGTCGTTACAGGCTACGAGCGGAGCGTTTTTGAAGCATTAAAGACTATCTCCGGGCTCAGGGAACTTTATCACGTTTTTGGGGAGTACGATTTTTTGGTTATTTTGGAGGTCGAAAACCTTCCGGTGCTCAGCAAAACGGTTGATGAAATACGAGCCGTGGAAGGCGTTACTACTACCCGCACGGTCGTTGGTGCAGAACTTCAAGACTCGTAAAAGTCGTGTCTTAACGCTCTTGTAGCTCTCGAGATGGCCGAATGAGCGTTAAGAAATGATCCTACAAGCATTCGCTGCGGGCCTTCTGGCCGCCACTGCACTCCTTCTTGGTAGTATAATAGCAGTGCTGCGACCTGTCAAAACACGCACAGTCGGCTTAATAATGGCCTTTGGCTCAGGGGCTTTGATCAGTTCGGTCGCTTATGAACTTGTAGAGGAAGCTTTCTCAATGTCCTCTGGCAATCTATGGGTGGGCGTTGCTTTTTTCCTGGGCGCCTTTACCTTTTATGTCGGAGACATACTAATCGAACGCGTAGGGGGGGCCAAACGCAAAAGCGCGCGTGGCGAACAAAGCGGAGCGGCTCTAGGGATCGTGTTAGGATCAATCTTGGATGGTATTCCCGAATCGTTTGTCCTCGGAATTTCACTTGTTGGCGGCGGGACTCTCAGCCTTGCGTACTTCTCAGGTGTACTCTTATCAAACTTCCCGGAAGGGTTGTCAAGCACTGCTGGCCTTCTAAAGGCGGGATATGAACGCAAGCGGACTCTAGCGATGTGGATGCTCATCGTTGTGATTTCAGGGGTCTCAGCGGCGCTCGGTTATGCTCTTCTCGGCGATGTATCCCCATTAGGCGGCGCGGCGATGCTTACATTTGCGGGCGGCGCTATTCTCACAATGCTTGCTGATTCTATGATGCCTGAAGCGTTCAAAGACACTGGCAAACTGGCGGGGCTACTGACTACGTTCGGGTTTGCCGTGATCTGGGTTTTAGGGGTTCGTTAGGTGTAGCTTTTTTGTATCGGCTTAGTGGCATTTTATTATCCGAAAGACAAATCTTAGCACGTTACACGTGTTTCAAAAAGCGCGTAGGTGGAAAAACGTCAAATTAACTAACCTCTGTGTCTCAGCGAGGCGACGGTCACTGAGGTACCGCACCTCATCGTGCTGTTGACGCCGCTACGAATGAACAGAGCTCACGAAGCCAGCTTTAGGTAGGAAAGGCGCGTAGCAGTTCACAAAGGCGGAAGGATACAAAAAAGCAAAGGGCGTTTTCTGCAAGCTTGGTGTGTTTGTCTCTTCTGCCGAAAAAAGCAAGCTTAACAGGAGGTGTCTTGCATCACGTTAAAAACGCTAGGAACCGCACCCCTGAGCTTCTTGTGTAGTTGGGCGCGGGCCCTCCTTTGTGCTTTGCTTTCTAAGATCCGGTTTCGTTCTTTTTCTGAGTAGGTCGAGAGTGGCCTGTGATAATCCTGATAGTCCCTCGATCTTGTTCCCGCCCCCATATTTGACCTTTAGAACTTATAGGCAAGCATTCGCGAGCTATTTTCACTCTTTACATGAATAAAATATGCTCCGTCCATGATCTGAAGATCTGCGGCTAGCAATTTCCTTTCGATCAAACCTAATCGGCAATGTAATTTTCATGACGTTCTTCTTCCCGAAGAAAGTATAAATCTTGGTTGGCTAGTTTTTAGGAGTTCCCTACAATAACCAGCATTATTTACATTGTGTCCGCCCCGTACTGAATATACACGTCATACACATTTTCAGGCAGCAGATGTCGATAATTGCCAATTCAAGGGACTCGCGTAACGCTTCGTCCGGGTCCGTTCGCCGATCAACGATGCTCGAAGATAGCGCCAGTCGTGTCCGCCTCCGTCATGTCGGCCCGATATAGGTCGCCTCACTGAGGTCTGCCTTGACAAGTTTGGCTCCCCGCAACGAAGTATTGGTGAGGTTCGCCTTGGTGAGGTTAGCGCCAGAAAGGTCGGCCTCGTTAACTTCAGCCTGGGTAAGATCCGCCTTGATTAGAGTTGCTCGAGTAAGATCCGCCTCTTCGAGGTCAGCCTCACTGAGGTCAGCTGCGTGAAGGCCAGCTTGGGTGAGATCAGCTCCTCTCAGGTCAGCTTTGATAAGATCGGCCTCGGTAAGGTCGACCCCAGTAAGGTAAGCCCCACTGAGATCTGGTCGTATCTCCGGATGCGCCGCTCTCCATTTATTCCAGACCGATACTCCCTGCCGGAGCATGTGGACGTGTGATTGATTTGCCATGGTAAGTCTCGTCTCTGCTCAATTGTGCAAGAGAGTGCGCATTTGTGAGATATAGCTTCTGTCCTTCGGGTTGTTACATGTGACTCAACGAACTGCGTGCTATCATGCTTCGAATCGCGAGGGCAACAAAAGATTAATCATGGTCAAATGCCCCAAGACTTGATACAGGATCGCAAAGAAATAAACCCGGGACGCGACCGGCTGAATCAAGAAAAGCACTGTGATTTGCCTTGGGGCTTTGATCAAACACCATATTCTTTCGTTGATACTATTTTAACGCTTTGAAAACGATCGGTTTTTGATAAGGAAAGTACGTACTTATCAAAAATCGATAAGAGCGCTGCAGCGTCTAGAACGGCAGCAATGTATTGCAGTTTGTAAGATTAATCACAGGATCCATTGTTTTAGAGACACCAAAAAACAACGTTTTGATTGGCGGAGAGGCCCGAAAGCTTGTTAGATAGGTTCGCGAATTACTAGTCAAGTCCGCACAAAAGGGCATCGTGACTCAGCTTAGATTAACTGGAACTTTTATGATAACGTCCACACGATTAGAAATGAAACATCCGTGGATAGCTGCAAGCTATGCAGGTAATGGAACCATTTGTTCCAGCGGAGCGGCAGGATATGACGCTTGACATTGCAGTGATGGAGCCCTCGGAAATAGTGAATTCCCGTCGGGGCAGTCTTGCGTTCTGTCTTGCATTGGTCGTAGGTAAACAGGTCGGCCCGAGCTACGATAGCGCAGCGTGTTTCTTCGTTGCGATCTGTTTTTTCCTTGCCTATGCCTTATAACCCTCCGTGCGCTACCTAATGTGATGATACTATGACCGACGAAAAGAGAGAAAAGAAGAGAATCGCCATGGAAGAACGACGCCAATATTCCTTCGAGGCAACCGTTACGCCCAAGGTGCTCGAACGGGGGCGCCACTGGATCACCGTCCAGCTGACGAACGTGTCAACAGACCCCCTCGTCGACGTAAGCGCGACGCTGTATACCTATAACACGCACGATCTCGACATTTTGCCAAGCGGCTCTTTTCATTTCGTGAAAGAGTTGCGCCCTCAAGACACGGCAGCGCTCAACTTTCACGTTTTTGCGAACCACACTGGATGGGTCTATCTGCACGTCACGGCGTACCGCGACGGTGCTTTCGTGAGCTGGTACTCACCCCATCATGAGGTTCGACTCATTGAAGATCCCGCCGAGATCCAGACCTTCTTCGTGAATCGGCCCTATTGGGCTTATGAAGAGACAATCGAGACAGAAACGGTCGTGCACGCCCACCGCGACGTGCCGAATCTACGGCTCGAAATCGCCGCGACGCCCCCGTCGAAATCCCACACGCTCATGGACGTGATCGATATTGACTTCATCACAGAAGGCGGAACGAAACGATTTGTAAGTGAGCTCTACGCGAGTGAAGAAGGCATGTACCACCTCACAGCGCGCCTTTTTCACGAACAGAAACTCATTAGCAGCAAGCTGGCATCCTGCTACGTTACGCCCCTTGAAGAGTGAATCCTGCGTCTCGTCGCTGGGGGCTGCAGTGTGTAGGGCCGCGCCCAGCGGATGCTAGGGGGGACGATATAAAGAGTCTGTCTGTTCCGTTAAACCAGCAGCACGATTGCTCGATCAGATATGGCAGGAGCCCCACCATTACGTCTCTCATGCCCTCGAGGTTTGGCTGGTCTTACTTGACGTGTGGGTAGCGGTGGGAGTCGTGATTGCCGAGTTTGCGTTCAGGCGATTCTGCGATTGAGAGCTAGCAGCGCGTGGCCTGCCACTTAGTTTTCAAAAACGGCTAGTATCCTCTTCAGCCCCGAGCATTTCCATCAAGGGCTTCTTAAGGACGAGCACGCGCCTTCCAACTTTTATGCCCGGCAGTTCGCCGTCCCGCACCAGCCGATATGCGGTCGTTCGGCTCACGCCGATAAGGCGTGCGGCGTGCTCAACGGACAAGGTCATTGCCTCTTCCTTATGGTGTTCTTTGGTCTTGTTCACAGTTAAGAACGAAAAGGCGCTGAGTCTAATATATATTTCGCCCCGCCGCGGAGTCACTTTTCTCAAGGCAACCTATGCAGTGCAGCTGCTGCAAAATGAGATCCTATGGTGTTAAGCCCGCCAAAGCTACTTAATCATTCAAACAGAATGCTTCGCGGTGACATTATTGGCTGAAAAAAAGAAAGGATCCCGGTCGCACCAGATGCAGTTTGTATCACGATGCGGAAAACTACACCATCATAGTGGAACTCCCAGGCGTACATAAGAAAGATATTGAATTTGAATCGATGGAAAACGGGTTTTGTCTCACGGCACCCCGAGACGATATAACGTATAGAGGCTGCTGGGCACTCATGATCAAGACCGATCCGAAAAAAGCAAAGGCGACGTTCTCCAATGGACTTTTTAAGGCGGTCATTCCGTTAGCTGAACGAGTTGCGAGCGTGAAGGTAGCGATAAAATAGACCACCCTATTCGTTAAAGCGTTGTTGTTGCCCGACGGCGGCATCCCTGTGTTAGGCCTGGTGGGCTGGCGCGCTGTCTCTATCTTTAAACAAGACTGTAAATGGTTTATACGCGCCTCCACTTGTTTCTTATCGTGTCGTTGCAGAGCTTGGTACGAGCGTGGAGTTAACAAAAAGGCGCTTTTTTTTTAAATAGCGTGTTATGAATAGCGTGTTATGAATTGCGCGTTTGTTTCACCTGAAAGTAGCGAATTGAATCTATGATAAGCTGAGCTACGGACGTGAGGCTCAAGACGAAACAACAAGCACAATTAAACGAATCATCACAAAAAAGTGAGGTTGAACCCTATAGGATGTGTAGACCCCGAAAGTGATCCCTGCCAATGGCATGTTTGAGGGCCAAGGCGAATTCGCCCAATGCTTCAGAGCAGTGGTTTGTTACTACTCCGAAAGCCCCACTCCAAAAGCCATTGGCAGCTACCTTTTCCAACACACATCCTATAGAGCGTACCTCTATTATACGCGCCACTTCGATTTATACCTTTTATAAGAATCGAGCGCAATTCTGCTTATAATGGCAAAAAAATAGTTTTTCAAATTGCATAAGAGAGCGCGAAAAAGTGCGCTAATGGGATAAGTATTAGAATAATACTACGCACCAAATCTGTCTTTGCAGCGGAGACGCCAGCGTTGTAATTTGGATAGAGATTAGGTACTATATGTTTGACTCGACGACATAGGGCGATACCATGCCAGAAGAAGAAATAAATGCAAACCTCAAAGAGGGCTTTAAAGCCCTTCACGAGGCCTAAAACGCCCGTAGCTCTTGAATAATGTCGTTCACGTCCGAATAGACAGTCGCCTGTGCGGGGCAGTTTATGACGAGGTGTTCATACCCGGCTTACTAACATTCGCACGTCGAGGGCTACTTCGGCATTAACACGGTGTCAATGATGTGAACGACACCGTTAGTGCACTCAAGGTCGGCATCTTTTACCACAGCATCGTTTATCTTGATCCCGTGCCGCAGCCAATGATGTTCGTGAACCTCGAGCATATCACCTTGGACAGTCTTGAGCGTCTTCTGCTTGGCCAAATCAGCCGCCAAGTGCGTTCCGCCCACCACGTGATACGTAAGAACGCTAGTCAGCTGTTCCTTGTCGTTGAGCACGCTGTCGAGTGTGCCCGCTGGAACGTTACTGAATGCCTCGTTATCAGGAGCGAAGATCGTCAAGGGGCTTTGCCCTTTGAGCGTGTCTACCAAATCAGCTGAAACCGCTGCCTTAAAAAAAGTGGACAAATCATCAGCTTGCGTTACTAAGGTCGCAATATCTACATTGAACTTCAATTTAGTCACCTGCTTTACGATCCGGCTTAAAGTCATTTTTGTTTGTGCTGTTATGATAGTTAAAGTTCTCGCGCTGCACGCGCGAATAAGCGTAAAAGTTCAAGTTTTTAAATAGATCCCTTATTGCGACGGAGCTCCGAGGTAAGTCTCCGTTCTGTCTGCAACAACGTCTCCAGATATGCGACCTTTCGCTGTAAGAGTTCGATCTCGTCTTGCAGGCCTATGACGACCACGTTCCTCGAATTCTTAGCCAGCTGCGGCTTTTTTGCAAACAAACGGTTGCACTCATTTGCTCCGCAAAAAGAAAACGCATAAGATTATTCGATCTAAAATAATCGCACTGAGGTAAAAAAGTGCGGCGTCTGGGCAAGTCAAAAATTACTACGTTGAATGCCAAATATGCGGCGTGCGGATAACGCGCCAGAAATTTTAGAGCGTCGAAGGGGATAATATGACCGACGATATAAACGACGGCAACGAATTGCGCGAGCCAGCGACGGAAAGCAAGCGATCAAAAAGGCGTTGGGCGCGGGTACAGCGCAGAGAGTTGATAGCGTTCGCAATCATCATCGGTTTGTTGATAGTCACCGCCGCGCTAACCGTGGTGTATTTATTAATTTAGAGGCGATATCTGTCAAAGGAGGCGATAAGGTATGTGGGCGTCAGGGACTTAGTATGGCTTATTATCGCGATTATAGTCATAGTCGTAGTTCTGCGTTTTTTGGGTATCCTCTAAGAGGATTAGACACGTAACAAACTGTTACTTTCGCCTTCTACGCATCGTTTAGATAATTAGCGCGGTCGCTATCTTGTTATTGTATATGACTAACTGCGCACGATGCGAGCTTTATGTCAAGTGTAAGCGACGCGATGATCAGGATCCCGTTCCGTTTTATTGCGACATATACCGCAGCCCTGCGAAACACACGACCTATTTTACTTAGGGACTTACCTGATAAGCATCGTTCCTATGAAATAACGTTACTGTAATTCGTAGAACAAAAACAAAGCGCGAGCCCAGCGACAGCCGGGCTCACGTATTGATTTAAAGCGTTACTTCCGACGTCGTATCACCACGTATGCAACGGCCAACAGTCCTGCTACCGCGTACAACGCCTCAAAGCCTGGCAAGCCGAGGAATCCTCCGGCCGCCGTGGATGCCGCCGTGGCTGACGCCGTCGCTGCTGCGGTCGCGTTTGCCGGCGGTATCATAACGCTGTCGATGACGTGAATCACGCCATTTGTCGCGTTGATATCCGTCTTGGTTATGCTGGCGTTGTCAACTGTGACTGCAGTGCTAGTGACGGAGTAAGGCAATGACAGTCCGTTTGCCGTCGTAAACGTTCCATTGCCCTTGATATCGTTCGATAACAGCGTCCCCGGTACGACGTGGTAAAGCAGCACTCTCCTAAGGGCGGTCGTGTTATTCGCTAGATTGGCAAGGGTTGAGCTCGGGATTTTGTCAAAAGCCGCGTTTGACGGCGCAAACAATGTGTAATTAACAGTTCCGTTCAACGTGTCTGTAAGGTTAGCGACCTTGAGTAGACCCATCAGTGTGGAAAAGTTCGTCTCGCTAGCTGCGGTCTGAATGATAGTCTGTCTCATGGGTGCCGTCGTTGTCGTTTGCGTCTGCGCGAAGGCACCGGTCGATCCTGCGACGATAGAGAGGATCACTAACGTTGCCAAAACAGCGGAAAAGAGTTTTTTGCTAATCATTTTTCACCTCTAAAATAGAGTTGCCTTGCTTAGGCACATGTTTTATATATACTATACACTTTGCTTTTTTCTACTTTCCGACGTCGTATCGAAAATTCAAGTCCATTTGAAAAAGCAAATTCTCGAACCGTTAGCAGTAGTGCCGCAAGTCACGATCACTTAGGCATCAATACAGAATCAATGACGTGGATCACTCCATTTGTGCACTCGATGTCGGGATGAAGCACTTCAGCGTCATTTATCTTGACGCCTCTGTGAAACAGGCGATGCACTTCTACCTTGACTGACTGGCCCTAGACTGTCGCTATTAATTTGAGCTTCTTCACATCACTTGTCATGAACTTCCCCGACGCCACGTGGTACGTCAGTATCTTAGTAAGCTCTTTCTTGTCTTGCAACAAGCTGTCTAACGCTCCTGAAGGCAGCTTTGCGAACGCAGCATCAGTTGGTGCAAAGACCGTGAACGGACCCGGTCCACTCAGTGTATCTACAAGATCTGCAGCTTGCATCGCTTTCACCAGCGTCGTTAAGTTCTCGGTGTCGATTGCGGTTTCCACGATATTTTTCATTTTTCAGTGTCTCCTTTTTTGCACAAAGGTTGTGCCGCTACAAACTCTAGATAAGCAACTATAGGTCAAATTCCAAGTATTTCAAAGCATGGCAAGGAAACAACCAGCGATGGCAGTCACCGCTTTGACGGTCGAATTCGACACAATGACCGGAGCCGATACAGGCTCCGACTCAGTAAGACACAATGTATGTTAGCAACCCTACAGCTAAGCCGTAGAAGCCCTATAGAGGCCGCGACCAAGCGTCTACTTTTAACCGAGCAGCATAACGAGATTTGAGATCTTATTGTCCGTCAAAAAAAGTGCTCGCATGCGACAAACCGATCTCTTAGGAATGTTGTCGTTCTTTGAAAAACACGCGTCAATAAAAATCGTGATATTCGAGATCTGCTAGATAATCAGCAGGCACCCCCC
>PMYA01000179.1 GCA_003170935.1 Methanobacteriota archaeon | reverse complement strand
ATTTTATACCATATCAAAAAAGTTTTTACATATTTTGTTATTTAACAGTCAGCACGCTTGATTAGATATCAATTTATGTTTTTCACCTAAACAGGGTGATTAAAAATTTATTACACCGGTAAAGTAAACAATGTCCAAAGCTTTATCGAGTGAGGCTACGATCATGGCGGCATATGCATTCTGTGATTATATGCTCAGAAACGGACGACGCCTCGCAGAACGTAGCGCGTCATCTTCTTAAACGTGCACCTTGGACGCAGTGTTCAGACGGACCTGCTCAATGGACTTATGGTAATCTTCAGTTACTTGTGATTAAAGATCGATTTATCAAGCAAGAAGCGCTGATCCGAGAGCTTAACGCAGACGTAATCATATTTTCATCTAGGCACGAAAGCGAGAAACAGAAAGGACCAGTATTCACAGCACACTTTACTGGTGACATCAACGGCTCTCAACATATGAGCCCTACATTAGCGCGAGCGGCTCCCCGTGCATTAAAACTTGTTGTAAAAAGACTGCAACAATTGTCTGACATCAAAGTGCTCGTCGAGGTTACCCATCACTGTCCTTGTACTGTTAATATACCGTCGCTTTTCGTAGAGATCGGCAGTTCAAAATTTGACTGGACAAATGACGCACTTGGAGATATCATGGCACAGGCTATTCTCTCGTTAGACTCACTACCACTTAAACTCAAATGCGTGACAGCTGTTGGGTTTGGGGGACCACACTACGCTCAGCGCCACACTGACATCCTCTTCAGTAGCGAAATTTGTTATGGACATATGTTTGCGACATATCAATTGGAACGGTTATCCCCAGCAATCGTCCAAGAGGCTTTTGAGAAATCACAAGCAAAATTCGCATACTTTGACCGAAAAAAGATGGGTGCAGAAGGGGACCGTTTGAGGTTATTAGTGCTTAACTTAGGATATGAAGTCTTAAGAAAGAACGACATTGAGAACCATGGAGACGTTTCTTGGGAACAATACCTTCGAATCAGGCGTGTATTAAGGAGATACGGGGTCACTTTTGATGGGGTAAGTATACAAGTAAGTGCGTCTTTGCGAGACTCTCTCGCCGCTCACGCTATGTCATTAGACTATTTTGAGTTTAAACATCTGGAGTTAAACCCAGCAATCATCAAATTGGCTTGCGCTGTCGATATAGAATCATTCAAACACCTTATTGAAATCGAAAAGATAGTATACCTTGAACGTAAAGACGGTAGGATTGTCTCTATGTTCGTTCCTGCTGAATCAAGCTCGATAGATGTCACAAATGCACTTCTAATTGGATGTACTGAAATACTGAAAAAGCGGTACGAGGTTGAATATTCTGAGCAAAAATCAAAACTATATATATCCGAACGCAAATTTAACGCACGATTAGCACGATCGCTTGGCGTGGCTGAAGGACCACTATTTGCGAAACTAGCGCATGGAGAGCCGATCAGAATAAATAGCAAGGTAATTAAACCCGAGTATGTATTTACGAAGGTTAAAAAGGCATTTGATGTCGCTAGTACTGACAAATTTGGTCAACATTAACACGTTTTTAAAACTATGTGTGGAGGATACGACATGAAGTCCATAATTGAAGACGCGCTTGCTCGCAGCGCAAGCGACGAAAAAAGCGAATCACCGCAACAGTCATACAGCATTGACACAGAGCTCGAGGAAGTGCTCAAAACGCTACAAACAAACATTATCGTTGTTGGGTGTGGCGGCGCTGGATCTAACACTGTAACGCGGATGATGGAAGAGGGGATAGAAGGGGCCGAACTAATTGCGATCAATACGGACGCTCAGCACTTAAGGGGCACAATAGCCGATCGAAAGATCCTGATAGGAAAAGAGCGGACAAGGGGTCTTGGGGCAGGTTCACTGCCTCAAATAGGTGAGGAAGCCGCTCTTGAAAGTCAGGAAGAACTGCGTGCAAGTGTTGCCGGGGCTGACATGGTGTTTATTACCGCGGGGTTAGGCGGGGGAACAGGTACTGGTGCTGCGCCTGTCGTCGCAGAAGCAGCACGGGACGCAGGGGCACTCACAATCGCTATAGTTACTCTCCCGTTTGGCGTAGAGGGCATGGTGCGAAGAGCAAACGCAGAAGCTGGGCTTGAACGACTTCGTGATATGGCAGACACGGTTATCGTCGTGCCAAACGACCGACTTTTAGAAGTAGTTCCTCGATTGCCACTTCAAGCTGCGTTCAAGGTGTCGGACGAAGTACTAATGCGAGCCGTCAAAGGTATAACCGAGCTTATTACTAAACCTGGGCTCATTAACCTTGATTTTGCTGACGTCAGAACAGTTATGCAAAGAGGTGGCGTTGCTATGATAGGACTTGGTGAGTCGGACGCCGAAGATAAAGCCGTAGACTCTGTGAAGAAAGCCCTAAGAAGTCCACTCTTGGACGTCGATATCTCAGGTGCTACCTCTGCAATAGTCAACGTCATTGGAGGCACAGATATGACTGTGACTGAAGCAGAAGGAGTCGTACAGGAAGTTTATGAGCGTATAGATCCCGATGCGCGCATTATTTGGGGTGCGCAGATCGACCCCGAGCTCGACCACATGGTGCGAACGTTGCTCATCGTTACAGGCGTAAAATCACCTCAAATCTATGGTAAAAGCGAAGCGCTCAAATTAAAAACCGGCGCCCAGAAGTACGGGATAGACTTCGTCAAATAAAGATCTCGGTAGTAATTCCTCCACAAAAAAATTTATACTATCGAGACGCAAAGTGATATCAAGCGTCGCCTCGGACGCTTATATTCACTTTGCACATTTTTGCTGCACTAGTTTGGTGAATGTACGATGGCTAAAAAAAAGGGGACGTCTTCGTCCAAACCTAAAAAACCGCGAGAACCCTCTAACGAAGGAAAAAAAAGAGAGGGCGTTACGTCTAAGCTTTCTAAGCCACAAGAAACTCTAAAAGAAAGTCGTTTCTCTAGAAAAGCGATCGAGCGTAAATTAAGTGAATACCGAAGGATCTTAACGTTAACTAGAAGGCCAACGCGCGAGGAATTTTCTACGATAGCAAAAGTTGCTGCATTAGGGATTATTATAATCGGGGTGGTTGGTTTTCTGATATACTTAGCCATGGTACAAGTACCTGCAAGTTTAAGTGCAAACAACACGACGCAAAACAAGACAAGCTCTTCAACAAGCAGCGAAGGCAATGTCATTCAGCAAATAACCAACGCAACGACTGAAAGTACCAGTACCTCAGGAGCGAATAATACGGGGACCGTGACTACGCAGTCATTAGCTAGTTAGGATAATGTCTAATGGGGGAGAAGATGTCCAATCAGGAGCACGATGAGCTCGAATCTTCAATATATGCCATTAAAACTACAGCAAATCAAGAACGTGCAGTAGCTAACCTTCTTGCACTCACTGCTAAGAAGGAGAATTATGATATTCGGGCGATACTTGTCCCAAAAGAGCTAAAAGGATACGTACTAATCGAGACAAACGCTTTTGAAACGGTCGAGCAGGCAATTCAAGGCATTCCGCACGCACGCGGCGTGGTAAAAGGGAGTACCAAATTTGCAGAAATTGAACATTTCTTAACTCCAAAGCCGGCGGTAGCAGGCATCGAAAATGGGGATATCATTGAGCTGATTGCAGGACCATTCAAAGGAGAAAGAGCCCGCGTAAAGCGAATTGACGAACGCCGTGAAGAGATTACGGTTGAGCTTTTCGAAGCCATGGTGCCGATACCTATTACAGTGCGCGGCGATAACGTGCGAGTGTTAAGCAAAGAGGAGCGTGAATAACATGGTCGACGTAATCGAGATATTAGTCCCGGGAGGCAAAGCAAGCCCCGGCCCGCCCATTGGACCTGCTTTAGGCCCACTTGGAATTAACATCAAGTCAGTTGTTGACGATATAAACGAAAAAACTGCGTCATATAACGGCATGCAAGTGCCTGTTAAGGTCACTGTCGACGACAAAAAAAATGTGACGCTCGAAATAGGTGTACCTCCAGCATCAGCTCTTATTCTGATCGAAGCAGGCATAGAAAAAGGGTCATCTGGCGAAGAAACAGCGGGCAACATTAGCATCACCCAAGCAATTAAGATCGCAAGGATGAAACAGTCGAGTTCACTTTCATACGAGCTTAAAAACACAGTTAAAGAGATCCTTGGCACTTGTGTGTCAGTGGGCGTGACTATTGACGAAAAGCCTGCAAAAGACGTTCAACATGCTATAGACGCCGGGGAATACTCAGATCTGTTTACTGAGGGTTCACAGACGACGAAAGATTGAAGTAAAGTTACTCCATTTTGAGATAGTACCGTAGGAGATCACGAACCTGGTCGACGAGACTACGGAGGAATTATGGTCCACGAAAATACTATAAAAGCAGTCAATGAAGCTATTGAATCAGCGCCCAAGCGTAAGTTCACTGAAAGCGTTGATCTTGTTATTAATCTAAAAAATATCGACTTAAGCCAGCCGAAG
>PMYA01000015.1 GCA_003170935.1 Methanobacteriota archaeon | reverse complement strand
ATATTGCATCTTTTTGATAATAAAAAACCGCGTTGCTTAAGTATCTGGAGTTTTTTTATATTATGGCGTCCATAGTAAAGCAGTTAGGAAATCATAATCATGCATCAGGAAAGTAGACGAAAGAAGCCCATAAGTGCGCATTGCGCGTCGTGGGTATTCGTCGGGAGGGCTAAACTGAACGCGCTTAGATTCGCGGAGTATTGTGCTTTCAGTAACATCTAATGTTACAAACAAATAAGGAGCAGGAGAGTTCAAATTCCGATTTTGAAGGCTTTACATAAAAACACCGCAGTCGACGAAGGCAGGTCGAGGTAACTGCTGTGGAGCAGATAGCGTTTGTCATTCCGACATATAATGAGGCAAGTTCGATTGCGAAGGTGATTGACCGCATTCCTGTAAGCGACTTACAAGCCGAAGGGTATGAGAGCTGTATCTACGTCGTTGATGGGCGATCAGTCGACGACACGACAGATATCGCGATAAAAAAAGGCGCTATAATAATCATTGAAAAGCGAAAGGGGAAGGGTTTGGCGCTTCAAACGGCATTTAAGTCCATCAGCGCGGACTATGTGATAGTCTCAGATGGGGATGATACGTATCCGCTTGACGTCGCTCCNNCGTCGTTATCGGATCACGGTTACGAGGGAGCATCGAACCAGGGGCGATGACAAAGCTGAATGTCGTGGGGAATACCCTCCTGACGATACTCGGCCAGCTGCTTTTTGAGTCGCGTGTCAGTGACCTCTGCACGGGACTGTGGGGGTATCGTAGTGACGCGATGAGACGCTTAGAGCTTTCTGCGCAGGGGTTTGAGATCGAGGCTGACATGTTTGCTGAATGCATACTTAAGGGACTCACTATGGCGGAACTCCCAATTAACTACTATAAACGCACTGACCAAGCGAAGCTTTCTTCGATTAGCGACGGGTTGAAAATCGGTGCTTTTCTGTTCAGAAAACGGTGGCAGCCCAACTCAGTGGTGCAGAGAAACGAGTTGTAAGACGACTGAATGATAGCTTTACTTTATAGGGGGCTGAAATTTGTTAAAAAAAAATCGAGTCAACTGCTAGGAACAACATCGTCTAGGTTTAAGCTNNGAAAAAAACTGGCGATTGACATTAAATATGCATCATAGTCATCTCTTTAGAATTATGCGTGGTTGTTTAAACGCGTTAAAATGTAACGACGTCCTATCGAAAACCAGCCAATAGCAGCAGAGGGTTCTGTGCAGATTGCGTATATAGATATATTCCAACATATTCCTGCAAGTAGTGGTAATAATTGGTATACCCTGCAGTTGGCCAGAGACCTACAAGATATAGGGGTTGTTACCCTTTATAGCACACAGCAGCGCGACGGAAAAAGAGGCTACGTCCCCACTGATTCTAGTGTCAGACAAAGATTTTTGAAGACCAGCGTTAAGTGGGACAAAATTTGGCCCAGGCTAAATCAACTGAAACCTGAAATGCTGTTTGATAGTTCTGCAGCTAAGTCTATCGAGGCAGACTTAGTATTTTGTCGCCTTTATAGCTATCACATCGCCCGGCATGTCGCGAAGAAAAACAAAGCCCTACTCGTGCTGGTGATGCAAAACATTGAGTGGCAATATTTAAAGAACGTGCGGTATTCGCCAGTAGTATGTGCTCCTGTCAGACTTTATGAGAACTACGCGCTCAGAAGAGCAGCCGCCTTAATTACACTCTCAGAGAAAGACTATGCATACGCGACAACCATTACGTCCGCAGAGAAGGTTTTCTATGTCCCCCCCCGACCTAACAGTGCAATATTCAACGCTGATTCGTCATCGCATTACGAATACGGAACGGATAAGCTTAACGTGCTTTTTTTCGGATGTTTTGACAGCCGTCATAACATCAAGGCCGCAGAGTTTATACAACGTTCTTTAGTCCCAACGATGAGACAACAAGGATTGCTTGATTCGTTTCAAATAAACGTATTTGGCTCAGGGACACCCCCAAAACACCTTGATTTAGAAAATGACGAAGAAATATGCTTTTTTGGCTGTGTGGAAGATCCTGGCCCATATATCAAAGGGGCTGACGTAGTGATAGTACCTGTTCGTAATCCTAGCGGGGTGAAAATACGGGTGCTTGAAGCTCTTGCCTGCGAAAAGCCAGTCATCGCCTTTCCCGAAGCAACTGCAGGCCTCGAGAAAGACGCACAAGAAGCCGTCACCATAGCGAATTCCACAGAGGAGTTCGTTGCAGCACTGAAATCGTTAGCGCAGCGCGACAGGGTGTCGCCCGCCGAGGGAACGAACCCCCCGAGTTGTTCCCTCAAGGTCACTACTGCAAGAGAAGCCGCGCTGCACGCGTTAGGATGCTAAGAAATTTTTTTATGTCGCTTGCATTTTTTGAGATGTTTAAGCGACTGTTTGAATTCTACCATTGGTCGCTAGACACTTTTGCTGCTCGAACGAGGGATACGGGCAGGTTAGCGACAAAAATGATTTTAAGTAGCCTCAACGAGCGGAGGCTTTTCACGTGAGAGTTTTGACCTCCTCTCTTGACCAAACGTTATTTTTGACATATTACGTTAAGACTCGTTTTTTTTGATGTCAGCGTTTAACTCGCTTTTATGACTCTTGCGGTTGCCCTTTCGCGTTTCCCGCCGCCTTAATTGGCGTCTCGCAACCTAAGTATGCGCAAATGAAAGCGAAGAAATACGAGATCGTGGCTGACGAGGTAATTCAGTGCATACGCGTGATACTGAATATTTCCAAGCGCTGCGTACTCGCCAAAGTACGAGTCAGTTAAGAAGCTTACGTCACGTATAACGACGTAGGTGGCCATATCGCTCGCAAGGAACGGTTCTGGTCGCCGCGTAGGCAGCACTTTACACATTTGTCGCCCCACAGGGTTCGTCATTAACGAGCAAATTGATATCTACGAGACATTTGCTGCCTATATTGGAAAAAACTAATGAAATCTAACAATAGCTACGATAGCTGAACTGGGATGAGCTAGTTGGCCGAATGATCGCTGCTATGACCGTCAAAAAGTTCTCAGATGGCTGGAACAACTGGCAAGCTGCCTCTCGCAGCAATGAGGTGTAGCGTTCACTTAGTTCAGAATCGTGAAGCCGCAAATGATATCGGCCGGTTGTGTTAAAGAACGCAAAGACTGGCCTGGTTTACATTCGTGCTAACGGTCGGCACTATGTGGAATCTTACGTAACTATAAATGACCTTTACGTCGTTAGACTTGTAGGTGGTATCAGCTGTCACATATTGTCGAGGAGAGTGTAGATGGTGGGGCATTCTCTGTCAAATCCAGCTCTCAAGAAGGCCCATCTTTGCGCAAACTGAGTATACTTGTGGTCGCGCCTTTGCCCCCCTGGAACAGCGGTGGGGTGGAAAAGGTAGTCGGCGAGATTGCTGCAGAATTGCACGTCGGCAAGAAGGCAACAATAGAAATATATTCTGGTGACCTGACCTCGAGCACAACGCGCATCTGGAACGGCATTAGGGTGAATACGTATAAGACGAAGGAATGGCGCCGCTACGCATCATTCGCATTATTTGACGCAATTAAAAGAGAGTCAAAGAATTTCGATATAGTGCACGCGCATGGAAGCGGTACACTTATTCCCTTAATTGCGGCACTTGCGAAAGGCGACTTGAGGTTTGTCGTTTCGCCCCATTATCATCCCCAGGCATCGAGCCTGTCTCTTTCTGCTCTGAAAAAGCTATACGACAGGCTTTTCAATGCCTACGTTTTCAGAAAAGTGAGTAGAGTCATTTGCGTCTCCAACATTGAAAGAAAATACGTGCAGAGTAGATTTAAGCTTTCAGCTAGCTCCGTTGTCACGATTCCTAACGGAGTTGATATTGGCCGCATAGTCAAAGCGAAGCCGTACGATGTTGATCACAAGGTAATCTTGTCGATCGGGCGGCTCGAGAAATACAAACAGAACCAACTTACGATCGAAGCTGTAAAGCACCTTCCAGAGCAGTATAAATTTTACATTATAGGTAAAGGCAGCTATCGGCACGAACTGGAGGGCGTAATACGGAGGCATCAGCTGGGCAAACGCGTGAAGATCCTCGGTTCATGTTCAGACGACGAGGTGTACCGATGGTTGAAAACCTGTTCAGTAATGGTTAATTTGTCGGAAATCGAAGCGTTTGGAATTACGGTACTTGAGGCATTAGCAGCGGGAAAAGGCGTCATCGTTAACGACAAGCTCGGTTTAGCCGAGCTGGCGCGAAAATTCGAAAAAGCGGTATTTCCCATTAGTAGCAACGAAATTGATGCTAGGAAACTAGCTACGATCATAGAAGAGGTAGCTAATAAGCCTATTGGCGATATTGACTTGAGTGAGTTTCAGTGGAATCGCATTGCGCAGCGCACATTGAAGGTTTACAACGATGTTAGGGGTTAGTTGGAATCAGGAGCACTCATGCGTTTGAACCGAGGTAATGTCAACGAGACGACACCCAGACAGCTTGCGCTGCTCGGAAGCTTAATGAAACACGTTGACAGCACTCAGTTGGTCGAAAATTGTAGTGAAACCGACTTATGTCAACTTCTGCGCCTGTCGGCTGCAAATAAGGTTCCTCTTGTCTTGTGTGAGAAGTTGACTAACTCGTGCGCACCGCTGCCAAATTCTGTCAAAGACTTCTGTGGGGCACAGCTCCAGCGACTCGAGGCGCACGTCGTGCTCTCGCAGCAGCTCTCAGAACTGGCCTCGGGGGCGCACCTCGATCTTCTATTCATAAAAACGATACGACCTTATGCATATGCCGGCAGCGATATCGACGTCATCCTCTCATCTGACCGCGAATTTAAACGTTTTGTTGAAGTACTTGGCGTTTGTGGTTATCGGATATTGGAGAAGGGCAACCGTGAAGCCACGCTTGAAACGGAGCTGAAAGGGGAGCCCTATCTTGTGGACGTCCACAACGATATCTCTGCGGCTGGAATGGTCTACTTCGACAAGCATCTTCTCTGGGAGGATAAGGTGAAGGTCGACGTGCGTGGGCATGACGCGTATATCCCGTCGCCAGAAGCTGAACTGGTCTTGCTCGCGACGCACACGGTATTCAAAGAGCTGCAGGTCACACTCGCGGACGTCTTGCACGCGGTGCACCTGGTCAATCAGGTGGATTGGGAAAAGGTGTCTGATATCGTGTACAAACAGGATTTGGCGGTTGCATTTTCAGCGTTCGCGAGTGCGGCCAGCGCTATAAACGCATTACTGTACGACGCACCGCTGGAGTCCTTGCGGGTGCACTCTGCGACACTATCGTCCGGAAGAACAAGAATTGATAATATGGTAAGCAGGGACTTTAAACGCAAGCCATCGGCGCCTTATCATTACAGGTCTATGATCCTTGCCAGAGCCTACCTCGATAAATTTCGACACGATCCAAAGGAACTCCTGAGTGCAACCGTAAGTCGACATGCCCTCACGATCTTCTCACAACGCTTCCACGGAGATGGTGGGTGAAATGCACGTGTGTTTTATCGGTCAAGAGATACACCCGCCGTGGATCAGGGGGGATCCGCAACTCTTCAAGGAGATGATTCGTGCGCTTGAGAGCTCAGATCTCGACGTCTCACTCATCACGACGTATTCCAACCGGGGTCCCACGACCGAAGATTTCGACGCATTTACGACGGGATTGAAGCATGTCGTCGTGACCCGCAGTAGCGGGGATCACAATTATTCACCCCGGGCGTACCACCTCAACACACTTTTTCTAACGCGTGCGGCACTGAAGCTTGTCAGGGAAGAAAGAGTAGACATATTCCACCTCGGGAGCCTGAATGCAGTGCTATTTGCGCCGCTCTTTAAGCTGGGCGAGTCCCATCAGTCAAAGGCTAAGTTGGTTCGTCATATGTATATGTTGCAGGACCTCAGTCGGTATACTACACCCCTTCGACGTGCTTCCTATGCTTACTTAGATGCAATAGCAGCAACGTCAAAAACCATCTACGAACAGCTTTGTCAGCTGCGTGTCGATCAGCAAAAACTCTTCGTCATCCCGCCAATAATAAACACAGACTTTTTCAGCCCAATGAATGGGTTGAGCACGACGCACGGTAATCCCAGGCTCCTCTATCTGGGGTCGGTAACGCCCATCCGATTTCCTCTCAGCGTGTTACACGGAGTACGATTGCTTAAGGAATACGGTTTGGCCCCGCAGCTCACGATTGTAGGTCGTTACCCGTTTGAACGTGAGTGGATCGATACGATAATGCAACGCGCGTCTGAGCTGGGCGTGCAAGACAGCGTCACTGCTTATATCAAAGCCCTTAATGAGGTTGAGAAGGTCACGTTATATAATTCAGCAGACATTGTCCTCGCCCCGTTTGGAGGATTCGTTGGAGCAACGCAGCCACCGCTTGCTTTACTTGAGGCCATGAGCTGTGGAAGGACAGTTTTGGCGACGAGAACGCAAGACATGGAGCACGTGATTGACCACGGGAAAAATGGTCTCTTCGTCGACGACTACGACCCGGTGCATCTCGCGGACACCATCAATTTTTGGTCGGCATCAGACAACGTTGAGCGTCTCAGAGCGAACGCGCGAGCAACAGTGGTGAACGACTTTTCACAAGAGCAGGTGCTATCTAAGATCTTGCAGATGTACGCTGAGGTTCGGAGTCAGTGATGAGGGGCGCGACGATGGACGGACAAACGGCTGACGCAAACGGCTTGCGGCAGTTACGCGGCCATTTGATTTGCCTCTCAGGCATTGACGGCACGGGGAAGACCACCCTCGCAATGAGGCTTAAAAGCGAATTAGATTCGTTAGGGGTCAGATGCGAATATGTGTGGTTTCGCAATGCACGAGTATTGACCCTTCCGTTCCTCGCGCTTTGTTATCTTACCGGATTTGCAGAATTAACGACCATCAAGGGAAAACGGGCGGGCATCTATCACTTTTGCAAAAGCAAGCCCGTGGCGCGCGTCTGGCTGTGGATATCCGCGATTGACATGTTCTTCGTCTCTCTGTGGAAAATCAAGCTACCGCTGTGGCGAGGAGACACCGTCGTCGCAGACCGATACGTAATTGACGGACTCGTCGATCTCATGGGCGATACAGGGATAACTGATCTCAATTGTTACGCGTTCAAGCTTATGCTGAGGCTCTTAGATCGTTCTCTGATAGCAGTTTTAATGGTCGATGAAGAGGAATCGTTGCGGAGAAAGAATGATTCTATTAGCCTGGCGTATCTGACAGAAAGACGGCAACTCTACCTGTCGGTAGCGCGTGAACTGCGCATTCCTGTCCTCGATGCTAAGCCCTCGATTGGAGTCGTTTGGTCTAATCTGATTAATGTCCTGTATAGGCAAACCGCGCAGCCTTCTTGAGATAAATCGTAAAAAGAAGGAGAATGAGAAGCACATTGGATTTGACGAGGATTCTCACGCTTAAGGTTTTCAGCAGCTGAGATCGTTTTTTGAACGTCAAAGGAAAGGTCAGGCGGTGGTGGGCGAGGACTTGTAGCTGTTACCGCTTAATGGCGATTTATCTATGGTTTGCTGCGCCTGAAAAACGAAGAGTATAGCGGTGCAAATTCTGCAATGCGGAATTACATTTTATTGCTCGTAGAATCCGACACAAGATATAAGCCGAATAATACCGGAATAGGCCCACGATGCAAAGCAAGAAGGCGGAGTGGGCAAGGGTTCATAAAGAATCAAAACTTGTTTCGTTATTGATACAGATATATTTTCTTTTACGTTCCGTCAATCATGTTGCAGTTGCATTAACTGGATACGTACCAATACACACAGTAAGATTACTATTGTACAAATATTTGTTTCGGGTAGAAGTCCCGTTTGATGCCGTCATTTTCAACAGGTGCAGATATATCGAGCCCGCTGGCGTGCATATCGGGCACCACTCAATCATCGGAAGCTATGCATATCTTGATGGGCGGATGGGATTGTTCATAGGTAGCAATGTGAATATCGGAGACGAGGTCAGAATTTTCACGCTTGAACATGACATAACAAGTTCAAATTTTGCAACTAAAGGAGGGGCTGTTTACATCGACGACTGGGTCTATATCGGCGCAAGGGTAACTATTTTACCAAGTGTGAGAATTGGCGCGGGCGCGGTTGTAGCTTCTGGAGCAGTCGTGACCAATGATGTCGAGCCTTGGACGATGGTAGGGGGGGTTCCTGCAAGATTCATAAAGAAAAGACCCATCGTTCAATACACGCTGAATACAAAGCCGAATATGTTGCGGTTTCTGCGCTAACTACCCGTTTTGTCAAAAAACCAATTTTTAAAAACGAATATAAAGGAAGTGTAG
>PMYA01000159.1 GCA_003170935.1 Methanobacteriota archaeon | reverse complement strand
ATATAAATGTATACACATTAGATTTAAGCGCCTAGCGTCCGGTAGCGCGCGCCGTTCAAAAAAACCAAAGAAGTTTGGTATATACGTATGCAAATAGGAATCGTCTCTAGATGCGACAAAAGAGAAGCAACCGATTTAGCTGCTGAGATAGGCCGCTTCTTAAACGGGCGTGCTCAGATTGTATACGACGATGAAACCGCGCGCGCGTTAGGACAAAAAGGGGTGCCTCTTGAAGCGTTAGACACTGACGTTGTAGTGACCATCGGTGGAGACGGCACGATTCTGCGCGTTCTTCAAAACCTTCAACATCCGATCCCGATAGTAGGGATAAAAGTCGGTAAGGTCGGCTTCTTGGCAGATGTCAATCCCGCAAGGGCTCTTAGCGTCGTAGAGAGCCTGCTGGATGGTTTTCATGTTTCGGCGCATTCACGTTTAGCGATTTCAGTAAATGGTAGACCCTTACCATCCGCGACTAACGAGGCAGTTATCGTCACCGCTCGACCAGCAAAAATACTTGAGTACAGTGTGCAGGTAGATGATCATGAGGTGGACGTATTACGGGCAGATGGCGCAATCGTAGCGACACCAACTGGTTCAACCGCGTACGCAATGAGCGCTGGCGGTCCGATCATGGATCCGCAAGTGGGCGCATTCCTCTTCGTTCCCCTGGCACCACAAAAGCTTTCAGTACGTCCATGGGTCGTACACGAGACAAGCACGATAGTCATCAAAATAAGAGAGAAAGATGCAGCAATCGTCGTCGATGGACAATACAGTGAAACCGTTCACAAAAATGATGAGATCCGTTTCTATAAGGATGAAGAACAATCGCTTTTCGTGCTCGGCGAACAGAGTTTTTTTGAAAAAGTCCCAATAAAGCTAAGATAGCATTCCTAAATGACATAAGTTTGGCAGCTTGCCAGTCTTACTGCTTGTCGCTTTTACTATCTTTGAGCGTAGCAGCAAGCAGATTTTGCGCCGTTTTCCAAGAACGTCTAGTGCCAGGTGGGAAGTCGCCTCGTTCATCTAGCCAATTTTTCAAAAAAGTAATCGTCCTTGCATCTGACGGATAACCACTACCGATATCAACCCCGAGCGAAGATTGGAGAGTTTTTATGCTCGAATCCCTTCTGACTTTTGCAATAATTGACGCAGCGGACACTATCGCGTGATTCAAATCTGCTTTATGCTCAGCGATTACATTCTCTGTTCCACTTTCTTCCATCACGCGCTTAGAGAATCGCGACTCATTAACATCAGCAGCGTCCACAAATGCTACATCTGGCTTTAAACGACGCAGACTTTGAGCATGCCCTTTAACTACGATATCATTCATAGTGAGTATTGCTCTCAGTTCATCTATTTGCTCAGCTGTAACCTCCTGGAGCTGCACAGCGCAAACTTTTTCAATGCGCTTCGACAGAAATTCGCGGCGCTTGGGACTTAGAACTTTTGAATCTTTAAGTCCCATCCTCTCCAAATACTTCAATGCAGATGAGTCAATGGAGACCCCTGCGACGAAGAGTGAACCCAAGACAGCACCTTTTCCAGCTTCATCCACTCCGGCAACCTTCATGTCGCGTTGGGCCCTCTCAAAACAGATGGCGCAGGCCCACCAACAACCGTGGATTGCTGGAAATCAAGCGTTTGACGATTCCAGCAACGCTCATTTCTTCAAGTGGAAGACCTTCAATCGAACGAATGAGCTTGTTCAATTCAGCGTCGGAAAGATTTACAAAGATATCCTTAATTTTATAATTACGTTCCAGCTTCTTTCCGAAAGAAGCGCGCCAACCTTCTTCATAGTGCTTAAGCACCTTCAATGAAGCGTCTTGAGCTCGAACCGCTTGGACTGCAACCTCGCCAGCCAGTCTGCCACCTTCCAACGCGTTAATTATGCCCCCTCCTGTAATAGGGTCTACGTGGTGGGCTGCATCACCGACGAGCATTAGTCCATCGTCCACCGTCTTACGAACCGGCTTGCTGACCGGAACACCGCCTAAATGCAGTTCAACTGGTTGTGCATCAGGAAAGTGTCTTTCCACAAACGCGTTCAAATAGTCGATGGAGTGTTTGCCCGCCAACTTGCTCGCAAGGACGCCCATCCCTATATTTCCTTCTTGAGGCCCCTTTGGAAATGCCCAAGCGTAGCCACCAGGAGATTCCGAACCAAGATAAAAATCACAATAATCTTCTTTAATATCGGCATTTGTCATTAAGTATTGTGCACAGCTCTCCAGATCGCTGGGTCTGAGAGTCGTATTAATGCCTGCCCACCGGGCGAGTTGTGACTCGACGCCATCGGCCGCGATAACCACAGAAGCCCGTATTTCAAGCGGTTCACCTAAGTGCCGGACTTTGACGCCGCGCACAAACCCATCTTCTTTTATGACGCCGACAGCGCGTGTACGAACAGTTACATCGGCACCTGCTTTGGCAGCTCGCTTAGCAAGATCTCGATCAAAAATCTTGCGTTCAAGCACGTAACCCACCTCGGGGCCTGCAAGTTCTTCGGAGACTTCCAAGAGCGTCCCATCAGGCGCAAATATTCGGGCGCCAGTTACTTTATTTGCTATCCATTCTTTTTGTGGTTGTAGAAACTTCGAGAGAGCCCCTTTTGATACGCCTTCTGCACAGCGTACTGGATCGCCGATCTCCTGCCGCTTTTCGATCAAAAGAACGTCGCATTGACTTGCTGCAGTCGCTGCAGCATAAGAACCAGCGGGGCCCGCGCCCACCACTACAACGTCGTATTTGTCTTTCACCCCCGAGCCCCCTTATTAACAAATGGCTAGCGCACCGACCGGACAGATTGTAACACAAGTCTCGCACGCCGTGCACGTATCTGCAATTTCTAGACACGACTCGATAAGCGTTATCGAGTTAGTGGGACAAACCGAAACACAAGCGCCACAGTGTCCACATTTTTCAATATTGACCTGAATCACGATTAACCTCCTCCAACGTGTTTCATGAAGCAACGGATGCTCTGGCACCAAGCATGCATCATACCGCTTGTTTAAGAGGAATATTAGCGTATATAGCGAAGATCCTCTTCGCTCGCCACTTCATGCATCCCAGTTTGTTCCATTTCCCTGAGCCGTGCTACAATTTTTTCCATGTCTTTTGCACGTTCTTCCAAGGCTTGCATGTTAATGTCAATACTAAGGGCCTTGCATAAAATGCTCAATACCGCTTGAGCGCTTTTTGGATCGACCAAGTACCCGGATGTCTCACCCATCAAACAGATTGCATCTATTCCTGCTAGGCCACCGAGGCCCAATAGCAGTCCAGAAGCGCCTACGATGCCCCCTCCCGGCTCATTTTCTTTAAATAGTACCCCATACTGTTTCATTTCTTCGATTAATGCTTCATTGTTCACAGCCCCAAGAACCGCAGGTTTCTCCACAAGTTGTCCTAGCCCGTATCCGCCAAGCGTGTATATTCGTCGCACATTATGTCTCTTTGCGATATCTAGATAGGCGTCGGTCAGTTCATAATGACCTTCGTTTGTCGCGCTTTGGTGGTCTCCTACCAAGATTAATAAGTCCTGCTTCTCGCCTTTAACTGCATAAAACTCGCTTCTTACCATCCGCACCAACCCATTGGCAAGCACAATCACCTGTGGAGGAAAATGTGACGAGTATACTTCTGCAATTTTCTCAGCGCCAAGCTCATCTATCATATGTTCAGCGACTAGTTTCCCGACGTGTCCAATGCCAGGTAATCCTTCCACCAAAACAGGGTTCTCCAATTCGACTTGCTTAATTTCCTTTACTTCTATTCGCTCCATCTTAATCCCATCTCTTCCAGAAAGACTGTGCCGCTTAAATCAAAAAGATTACTTTGATCTTGCCGTTGTTTCGCGCTTAAGAATTCGCCGATATCTCCCGTATCGATCCTCTGGTGAGAATCTTGGTGGACGCGCTGTCGCAGTCGCTTGTCCACATGTCGTACACTTTTCCTGAAACGTGTACCCATGGCATTTACGAAGCTTCATAATCTGACGGGATCCATTATAAGTATACTAAGATGATTGAAGTTCCCTAAGAAACTTTCCAGTGCCGCCAGCCTTGATAACGACCTCTATAGCTGCGTTTGCCGCTTTTTTCATCGCGTTTTCTGCTGTTTTATAATCTAAAGCGACAGTCCTTATCCGGTAGCGAGGTGCACCAATGTAACTCACGTCAAAGCGGACTTCGTCATTTTCAGACTTCATTGCAGCTTTTAGAGCTCGTTTGATTACGTCTATCCCATTCGGCTGCGGGCAGACCAAATCAACATAGCCCGTAATATAAACGTACGGTATTTTTACATTCTCTTTTGCGATAAGCTCAATTTGAGCGGCAACCTCTGGTTGAAGTCCCTTGAGAGCTTCGGAACCTCGTGCGGCTGCGTCCTCAAAAAGAAAATATAAACCGCCAAACTTGTCAGCGAGTTGGTCATAAAGAGCTTCTTTATCTATCCCTGTGGCATCCGCTACAAATTCAAGCCACTTTTCCGCCTTTTGTTCGCCCTTCCATTCTTGAATTTTTGCGCGGCGCTGATGTTCATTTACGTCTTTAAACGAAAGGTCGATGTGGCTTCGACTCGGGTCGACATTCAGTACTTTGCAAACGATCTTTTGACCCTCTCTAACATGGTCCCTGATATATTTGACCCACCCAGAGGCAACTTCAGAGATATGAATCAGGCCCTCCTTTTTGTCGTACTCATCAAGTTGAACGAAGGCTCCGAAGTCGACGACGTTCACTACAGTACAGACGACCAAATCTCCGATCTCTGGCCAGGCTTTTCTCATAAGACCTCTAGAATTTGCGTCCTTATCTCCGCCCTTCCCCCGCGCGGCACCGCAAGGGTTCGCCCGCAGACTATACAATTTACAGTTGATGCAGCGTTACCAAATACAATCTGGATGTTCTCACAATCCGCACAGCGGACGCGTAAAAATTTGCTCATAATTTATACCTCCACCAACTCGAATTTCGATACACGAAATCCTTTGCGCGTATGTGCTTTCTTGCACTCAGTGCAGCGGTAACGGATATTAACTCGCTTCGTGGGCTTATCTCCGCCAGGAACCTTTGAGAACTTACCGAGATTGCCAATACCGCTTCGCCGCTTTTTTTGGCGTGTAATCCACGTTAAAGACGATACACGCCCCTTTCGCACTTTTTCAACTTCTTGGATGGTGTGCTTTCCGCACATCGGACATATTGACCTGACCTTCTTTGGCATCTTCAAGTTTATCACCGACTATGGTAGCTACGTGGCGATCTGATAAAGCTTTAGCATTGCCTTCCGGCAGCAGAACTGTTTCGCCTGCACCAAGTTTGTAGTTATCGCCGTCGAGCCCTATAAACGTTGGAATATCTATCAAAACTCGCACTTGGAGGTAACTCATATTCTCGTGTTCTTTTATTAAAGTCCTTTCGCTGTAGGGAGCTTCGTTCACTTCCGTTCTTTCTTGTGTTTTATCATTTAAGTCGATCAAACTCTGACTTCCCACCCCTGTTTGAGGCCGTTCAACGCTTTCGTCAAACTTCTCTCGAAATGAGTCCTCTTTAAGAAGTGGCAGCGCAACTCCGCGGTTTTCATCAGCTTTTAGGGCCGAAAGTGACCGAACGGACTCGCTTTCTTTGGGTTTCGTTTGTGCTAGCAAACAGTCGCGATAATTAGTAAATACGCTGTAAACTGCATCATATATCTGAGTCTCAGCTTTAGCTAACGCTATTTCCTCTTTATGCCCTTTTGCAGCGAGCGCCGCCAACTTGATTATTTTCGCTGCACGTTTGTCATAAATCGCATCAGCGACTCGCAAAGCGTTTTCAAGTTCGTCTCGCTTTTGAGGATTATCACTATCTTTCAATGAGTCAACGTATTCTTTAAACTCAGAGTAAAAATCATCATTCAACACGGTCAATCGCCTTGAACGGCGTTCTTCATTTCTGATCACTTTTAAATCGTCGAGATTCATATTCGGCAAGCCCTCGCGCCATAAGATAGACGGCCGTATGTTCAGGTAACTCAGTTGTGCCTTGCTGAACCTTAATAGTTTCACCCTTGAGTTCAGCTGTTGTGGGCCTGAGAATCTTTACTGAAATGAGACGGTCAGAAAAGACAACTGCGTCGCGTAGCGGGTCAAAACGGCGAAACTCGTCAAGCGTAAGCGGTGTCACGCGAAGCCCAGACCCACCGTGCAGAGACGTGGGTAATCTGATCAACCGCTTCGTGTCCGCTGTCACGGGCACATCGATATTTACCTTAATCTGTAAAATTGCTTCCCTGATCAGGCTTTTCCACGCGGCTAGTGGCATTAGTTTTGATTGTAGTAGTGGTGCGACCGTAGAATCTTGCGACATTTCGTCGACTATCATTTTTGCACGCCGCTTTCCGATAGCTTTAACATTAGCAAGCTCTGTCGTCGCTGTTTCTGAGTCCATCTCGCTTAAGCGCTTGAAATACCGTTCGATCCACGATCTTATCCTGATCTCCCAACAGCTGTTATCATCTGGCACTGGCACCATATTTGTCCGCTTTATAAGGTATTCCGGCTCTAAACCGGTGCCGGTTAAGTAGTTCACAACCTCTCGCCGTTCATGGCTGCCGAGAGTGAGAAGTCGCGCCTCTCGCAAATGGACGTGATAACCTCGACCACCGGAAAAAACTATGCTGAAGTCAGCGTCTTCAAAACTGAAATCATTCATTAGAAAATCTAGAAGTTTGTCAGTTTCGTTTTTTACAGCGGTAAGCATTAAGGCATATTGTGGGACAGAATCCGTGAAAAGCTTGTCCGCATCTAGATCGAAGATAAGGTCTGCCCCTTCCCATTTCTTGTCTTGCATACGTGTGGCGCTAGGATGCGCATAGCAAGCTGTTGAGTAGTACACGTGAGCCGGAGATACTGCGCCTAAATACGCGTAGAGTTCCTTCTGCGAGCCAAAAGCTTTGTGTCGTCGCATCACAAGCTTAGGGTAAGCTGAATCAAAAAGAACAAAAGCCCATTCTCTTTTCCGGAATCTGGGCGGAAGTTCAGTAACGGCGTTATGATAATACTCTCTGAACTTACTTTCGAGGAAGGCTTTTGTTCTAGCGTTCACCTACTTCCACCATCGCAGTGCTACCCCAGACTAAAAAGTCATTAACGTAATTGATAACTAAATTTTCTCAAAACGCTGCTTAATCGGTCATTCCCGTTAATGTGTTTACGCCCCCGTACCACGTTTGATTCGCAATCTATAATACGAGAGCGGATGCGAAATGCGCCGACACAAGTCGTCACTTTCTACGCAATTGCCATACGTCTCCATCGTTGAGCACCCCGGGGGTGTGTAATCCTTCCCAGAACTCCCCTTAATATGTTCAACTTGATAGCGAGTTAGCTCATAGTCAAAGTCTGGAGACATCTGGTAAATGAGTACAATCTCGTCTGCTTTCATACCGATATTCGCGAGGAAAGATGTTAGGGCAAACCGAGCAGGATGCGATAAATTCTTACCTGCTTTTACTTGCATAAGCAACGCTTTAATGCATGGGGGGCACGCTTCTAAGACCACAGGGCCGGAGTCTTCCTGACGCAGTAAGACTTGAGATAATGCGTGTTTCAAGGGCGAAGTGTAAGGCGAAAGTTCTTCACACATTCTGGCGCTAAGCTTTAGTGGTAAGCCGCTTAGCACTTTCAACCGCACAGCCTCCGCTAAGATCTGTATTATCTCTCCTTTAGCTAGAGTGACGCGACCTCGATATAAGAGATTGACAAGCCGCCATTGAGGGCCTCTCAACCTCCCTGTATATCTTATAAAGTCCGAAAAATATAGCTCAAAAGCATTTTTTTTAATGGATGCAGGCATCCCAAAGTCGTCAAGTAACGATAATAGAAAACCGTCTTGAGATCGTTCGTCTGCGTGTCGCAGATTATTATAAGCATCTTGTGCTTCTGCATTCGCGTATCTTTGAAACAGAAGCGTTTCATTGATACACGATACAAACGCTCGTGCCATTACATAAGAAAATATCTCAACCTCATAGTCGTCGTACCCANNAGGGATTCAAACGTTTTTGAAGAGGATTCAACGTAGCGCGCGGCCGCCGAAGTGTATGGAAAAAGAGCTAAATATTCCTCCATGCTTCTAGCGTTGGTTAATTACTACGCCCTACTATTTCATTCCTGCTCTATGCGCGGCGCAAGTAAATAAGAGACAGAACCATTCCCGTCAGCAAAATCGAATCCAACTTTAAGCGGGATGTTCTTACCTATATCGAGGGACACTTCAGAGGCTTTTCCAACCGCTTTTGACATTTCAATCAAGAATTCTAAACTAAACAGTGATTTTACTTCATCTGATTTGTCATCTGTACGAGACACATCGATGAGTTGATCTTTTGACAATTCAAGCCGCATAGTGTCTGCGTCACCTAGCGCTTCCATGAAGAAATCACTATTGACGCAGCCGAGAGCTATATTATCGCTCACCTTACCCGCCGCTTTGACTGCCCATCGGAACTCTTTTCCTGTAATAACAACGTGTGCTGCAGATTCAACCTTCGGCACTTTCGGCTCTTTCTTAATCGAATAGGGACTTAAGAGTGCTATTGTGTACTTAAGATCTCCAAAAGACAACGCCATCCGGTTGTCGTCTATAACCATTTGGATTACATCTGTACGGTTAGCTAGCTCAAGTATGCCTTGCATTTTTTTCAAGTCGAGCGTTACAACTTCTTCATCGGTTTCGTAATTTTCAAATGCTTTTGCAGACAACTCAAACTGCACCATCGCTACATATGATGGGTCTGCGTTTCTTGCATAAATGCCATCTTTGCCTAAGTGCACACGTGATTCGTCTACTATTATTGTCAACGCTTCGATACCGTCTTTCAGCGTCTCTCCAAGAATATCAGCTTTAAACATAATCCCATTCCCTTATGACCATCGGCACTCTATATATTTTTCACGCAATTTAATAACTTGTTGTCTTGGAACCCCGACAGAACGCGCAACGTCATCTGATATCTTCTAACCTAGGCCCGAATCGCCTTCCCGCTGCGAAAAGTGCCGGACACAACCTGCACCTTGCCCCAAACCTTCGTCAAGACGTATGCTAATTTCTGAGAATGTGCTAAGGTCGAGCTTGTTGCATAACTCATCGAGCAGATAAGAACATAGGTCTTCAGCACTCACAGAGTTTATCGGGAGTATCACCACGTCTTCCTTTGGGAAGCAATAACGCTTTCTGCTCGTTCCAACGATAACGACAATATCTCCAGTTTCAGTTTTAGTTATTTGTACATTCTCGTCTCGAGACGCGAGAAGCGTCGTGTGATCAAGCGTTTCACAGATCTCACCGACATATCTCTTAAGGTCTTCAAAGTCTATTACAAAATTGCCAATCTGCTGACCAACAATCTTCACGCTTATTGCATACGTGTGCCCGTGGAGGCGCCCGCATTTTGAGTGGTTCGGAATAAAATGGCAAGCAGAGAACCTGAGCTTTGCCTTCCACCCGTCAAGCTCAATCCACATTCCTCGATTCATCTTAGCCCCATTAAGCGTTGTAATAATTTAGAGTGATGCATTGGCTATTAGTCGAATGATATAAAAAGCGGTCGGAGAGTTGTATACTGCTGTTAGCTCTAAGTTTAATTTGTATCGAGGATGATTGATATCGTAAAAAAGCGACAAGATTTCTATTATCGGAAGGCTAAGTCCGAAGGATATCGATCCCGAGCATCTTACAAATTACTCCAAATTCAAGAACGCTACCGCATTGTCCAGAAGGGGGATATAGTAGTTGACTTAGGCGCAGCTCCAGGAGGGTGGCTCCAAGTGATTCGCCAGTTAAACGCAACAGCTATCGCCGTGGATCTGCAGCAAATCGCTCCGTTAGAAGGAGTGACCTCCATTCGAGCCGATATGACTGCTACTGACGTTGTCGTCGAGAGGATACAAGAGATTGTAGGTCAGGTCAACGTCGTAGTGTCGGATGCCGCTCCAAATCTTAGCGGGGTTTGGAGTCTCGATCACGCGCGATCAATTGATCTCGCAAGCAGCGCCTTAAAAATAGCTTCAGGCGTGCTCAAAACGGGGGGTAATTTTGTCGTAAAAGTCTTCCAAGGTGATCTCTTTGACGCGTTTACACGCGAGGTGAGCACTCATTTTGGTTTTGTAAAGTCTTATAATCCGCAAGCATCAAGAAAACAGAGCGCTGAAATATATATCGTGGCTAAACGCTACTTAGATACCAGTGGGACTTGAAGCTTGAATCGCGATTTAGTATAACGTTATGTCGAGCTAGGGTACGAAAATCCGCCCACAGACCCACGTAACCTATTTATTTACGTGTTGAACAGTAGTGATTACAGTTTGAATCAGCTATAGCACATAAATTCAATATTTTTATCAACTCTCGCAAAAGGAAATCACGAAATGGCAAAACAAAGCACGACTGGCGTGATGACAAGGCTCTTGATCCTTTATTTAGCTATGACAGTAGCGTATGCGTTTTTGCGACAGCCGATTGGCACAGCGATGAACGTCGTACTTGGAGGTCTAGTCACCAATCTTCAGGTGCCGCTGTTTATTACAATCCTTATGCTGTCACTTATCACAGGCTCTTATTCTTCCCTCCTCCTTAACCAATTTGTTGATCAACAGCAAGTAAAGCAATCTCAGGCCAAGATGAAGGAATTCCAGAAGGTCTATCGTGAAACTCAACTCGCAGGAGATAAAGGCAAGCTCAAGAAGCTGGAGGACGAACGTGCCGAAGTGATGCAGCTCAGTATGGATATTCAGGCACAGACGATGAAACCAATGCCATACATTCTCATTATTTCGCTTCCACTGTTCGCGTGGCTGAGCTATATCATGCAATCATCGCAGCTAACCTTCTCATACGTGTTACCGACGATAGTTTTCCCTTACTTCGGAACGCAATATTACACAGCGGGGGTTATCTTGGGATTTCCTGTGTGGCTTGTTTGGTATTTGCTTTGCTCGCTCGTTTTTACTCAGGTTATTCGCAAAACTTTAGGCATGTAATCGTTCACTGCAGATCTAAGTCTTAAAAATTTTCCTATCGAAAAACGCCTCACCATTAGTAAGCACCACGCATCACCGCCCACATAAGTTCCTAATAGTCACTGGATAGATCTTTATCTTTCAGTTGTTTGACACAAATTAAACAAAACACCCTTTAACGTGGCCACGTTAGCGTCTGTCTTGACTGACGTGCCTGAAAAATGGGTTCTCGAAGCCTGATAACCGATATTTCTTAAGCCACTTATTAGCGTTTCAATGGGGACCGGCGGGCATTTAAGCTCTTTCAACAACTTATGATAATCAAAAAACGTTACGACGTCAAGCTCATTAAGACACAACTCGATAGTCTTAGAGGCTCGTTGTTTGGTTCCAAAAACACCATTTTCAAGATTTTTAAGAACGGCCTCGCAGAAAGGTTGATCGTAAAGTGGCCCAAGCCAAAGGGGTCCAGCAATGACAAGCTCTGCGGCGCATAGCGTACATTCACGACGCCCCTTTGGTGCAAGCCCCGGTGCAACGTAGCGATGTCCGCATTTGGAGCAATGGAAGACGAATCCGAGTGAGCGCAAACACGCGTCAGCAAGTCTTGCGCCTCGTTCGATCCGCAAATAAACTCGATAGTAGTGTGCGGTCGCATGCGCAAGCACAGGAACCGCAGATTTATCGTATTTGACAAATTCCCGAACAATTTTTCCAATGAGTATCCTTATTCCCGTCTCAGCGTGATACTCAGTATTCAAAGGAAGCGCGGAGTACCTCCTTACGCCGGCGTTGAAATGGGCGCCACTTAGGGGGGCAGTGTCGGTTGCCGTCACGCAGAGCATCTTACTAGTAGATCTACACGCAGCATCCACAAAAGGGGCGGGAGATCCGAACGGATCTAAATCGACGACACCGAACCTTTCTTGTGACATCAAGGCGTTTGCATCAGCGTGCTTCGCGCACGCATTTAACTGCAAGCGTTTTAAA
>PMYA01000024.1 GCA_003170935.1 Methanobacteriota archaeon | reverse complement strand
GGCATGGACATCGTAGACGTGCCCGGCGCAACCGGCGAATATGATACGGACGCCTTGGCAAAAGGCAAAACGGCGCTCGAAAACTTGGATGATTACGACTTTATTTTAATTCACGTCGAAGGAACCGATGAAGCCAGTCACGATGGAAACGTCGAAGGAAAGCTGATTACAATTGAGAAAATTGACTCGATGATTAGTTATTTGCTCGAACGCACCGATAGCGAACAAACCCGATTCGCGCTGCTCGCCGATCACGGAACCTCTTGTGTCACGCATGATCACATGACGACTGACGTTCCAATAGCAATCTGCGGGCCAGGAATTGCCGCAGATGAAACAAAGCACTATGACGAAAAATCAGCTCATCGGGGGGGTCGGCTGAATACGCTCTTTGGCAAACAGCTCATGCCGTTACTTGCACAATCTCGGGTGTAACTGCATCTCAACTATGCGAGTCACGGTACGAGACGACCTGAAACGTGTGACGCCCTGCGAACACGGCGGCAAGATCATTGAAGCCTCAAAGACGATGCCGGGTGCGCTCGACTTTAGTGCTAATTTCAACCCATACTTTCACCCGCGGATCAAATCTGCGATCAAGCAAGCGACACAGGCAGCTTATCAGTATCCCGAGCACACATACAGGAGGTTTCGCGAGTCGGTTGGCGCGTATCTCAAGGTCTCATCTGATGCGATTGTGCCTGGAAACGGATCTGTCGAACTGATCCGGCTTTGTGTGCAGGCGCTTCTTGAAAAAGGCGACAAGGTGATAATGCCGGCACCGACCTTCAGTGAGTACGAGCTCGCGTGCCGTTTAAGCGGAGCTGAGCCCGTGTTCGTGCCTTTGTGGAATGAGCACGAGTTCAAGCGAGACCTTTTCTTTGCCCTAGCAGACGAGGACATAAAAATGGTCTTCTTGTGCAATCCCAATAATCCTACAGGGAAACTCCTTTCAAGGGAAACGGTTACTGAAATTGCTGCTCAGTGCCGTGCGACTCAGACGTTCTTGTTCGTTGACGAAGTCTTTATAGAACTGTCAGACCCGCGGCAGAGCATCGTCCAATCAAATCTCGACGACATCTTCATCCTTCGATCACTAACTAAATCTTTCTCAATTCCCGGGATCCGCGCAGGCTACGGCGTAACTAACTCTGCTTTAGCGCAAGTGTTAAACAGCGTCAGACTTCCGTGGAACCTCAACTCGATTGCAGAGGCGTTAACTGTCACTTTACTAAAGGACTGTGAGTCTTATCTTGAGTCATCGCGAACCAAAATCGCCGCTCAGCGACGGTGGTTAGTCCAAGAACTTGCAAAGATACCTGGCCTTGAGCCCCTTGAAAGTGACGTAAATTTCGTGATGGTAAACGTTTCAGGGACCCCCCTCACCTCGAGTGAATTTGCCTCGAGAATGAAACGTTATGGCTATCTGATTCGAGATTGCTCTTCATTTAGGATAACAGGACACGATTATATCCGGATTGCCGTGCGGAACAAGGCAGAAAACGCTCGCTTACTTGACGCGATTAAACGAGTGGTTGACCAAAAAGACTAATCACTCACCCGCGAGCATATTTCGCCTCGTTGATGAAAGTTTCATATTCTAAGAGTGGCGATGTAAAGGCAGGGAGTATAAAATGACGGAAGTATTGTTGCTTACTCACAAGGGTTGCCCGGTCTGCCCGATGGCGAAAAGTTTTTGGGAGCAACTGCAGCAGAGCTGCGATTTTGACTTCAAGAATATTGAGGCCTACTCGCCCGAAGGTCTGAAGATAATTAGTCAGTATAAAATCCGAAGCGTTCCAACCACGCTAATCGATAATAAAGTGGAGTTTGTCGGCGTGCCAGACCGCGACAAAGCGCTTGCGAAAGTCAATTGCGTCAATTCGAAATAGTCGTAACCTGCGGCACTTCATAACCGAGGTTATAAATAAACGCCTCAAGCTGAATTCTCTCGTTGAGCCCTTGGAGGCGTGCGTAATCTGCGTTGCCTACTGCCACCAGGAGCTTCGCGAGCGCTTCTTCGGGCAGCGACATCGTACGAATGTGAGCGCGCACTAAGGTGAGGATTTCACTGCCGCTAAGCCCAGTTTCGAGCAGGAGACGATCAAGCACCTGCCTAGCCTTTAAAGCATCTTTTTGTAAGGAGAGTTGAACCAGCTCGGAAACCCCGGAAGGGTTCATGCGTTCTGCAAGGGCATCTAACTCGACCGAATTCGCACCAGACGAGCTGCTTTCCGCTACAATCTGGAGCAGTGTTAGCGCTTTGCGAAGATTGCCGCCGCCGTGACGCGCAACTGAAAGCAATAGTTCATCAGACAACGTGAAACCTTCGCTATTTGCTATTTGCTTCAGAAAGGAGAGCGTAACGTCAACGGAGAGCTGTGTGAAGTGCATCGGCAAACAACGCGATCTGATAGGGACAATAATTCGCGACGGCCGTTGGGTGGCTAAGATAAATTTGCAGGTTCGACTATAGCGCTCAATTGTCCTTCGCAGCGCTTGCTGAGCGTCCAGCGTCAAAGCGTCCGCGTCGTTGATAAACAGAATTCGGTAAGAGGTGGCTAGTGGAGCGATACCCGCAAGCCGATTCATAATCAGTTTGAAATTGTCAAGAACGCCCCTTCGCGCATCGTAAAAACGCGCCAAACTGCGTGACGCCTCAAGGTACTTCTTGCCCTGTTCAAATATGTCCGACGCATTGAGCTCTGTGAAGTTGCCTTCCCAAACGTCGCCGAAAAGTTCTCTTGCCACGACTTCAGCTGCTGAACTCTTACCCGTTCCAGCCGAGCCGTTGAAGAGCAGATTGGGCAAGTTCTTGCTTTTAACAATTTGCTCTAGTTGAACCTTAACAATGGGCTGGCTCACCATCTCCTCAAACGATTGCGGACGGTACTTCTGCACCCAGAGGAGTTCTAAGTTCCCGTTAGCCCCACGCATTCGTATCGCCT
>PMYA01000075.1 GCA_003170935.1 Methanobacteriota archaeon | reverse complement strand
GAATCGTTGTAATCGAAGTAGTTAAGTATCCTTCCGACGGGCGGAAGAATTTGATGCTTAATGTAATATTCGAAGTCTATCTCTCGCTCTTGCCCATAAGTATCAATTAATTTGCCCTCCTTCTGGGTAAAGATCTCCGAAGGATAAGACCTGTCTCCAATCGATCCAGACCCTTTCATAACGAGGTAGGCAATTTTCGTCCCGACGTCAGCGGCGAGGCCGTACTCTTTTGCTCGCTTTGCCGCCCTTACGTGAGCTTGGACGGATTCGTAGCTTGCGATCTTTTTGGTAAGGGTTTTGTAAATAATGAGCTTTGCTAGCGGGATCTCGCCGGCTCGAAGTTTTTTGATCGTAATCGTGACCAGTTCTGCAGCAGCTTTTGGCTCTCGCCTTTCAAGAATGATCTTAATGACGTCAGACTGCAGTTCCTTTGCGAGCGCACACCAATCACCCCTGCGCACTTCGAGACCTCTGACAACGATGGTTCCATCATCGGTAATCCCTGCGTAGCGCTTCTTCTTCTCGGTAAAAAAGATGGCCTTGTAGTGCTCCTGCACATCGAGCCTAATTGGATAAACCGTCGAAAGTTCTTGGATAAATGTTTGGATTCGATCCATCAACTCAGTTGTCATTAGGCCCCCTCTGGTTGTCCGCACGTGCGACCGATTGTGGGGGCTTTTCTCTTCGTTTTAAGCTTCACATTCACTCCTCGACTGGCGCGCTTTCTTTGATGCTAGCTGCAAATCAGCCCTTTTTGAGCTTTACGAATAGGCTATCAGTGTCTCCGTAGATGACCTCGAGACCGTGCTTCTCAGCACGCTCAACCGCGTCCTGTATGATGGTGCGCCCCCACGCCGTTGTTGCTTCAGCACATTCTTTTCTGTACCACTTCGCTGCGGGCCACCCAGTGTAGCCATAGAACGCGTTTGTCAGGATCTTGATTGCGTTCTGGTGAACATCAAGTAGAGTAAAATCGCGTGAACCCTTGTCTGTGTGAGTCATTTGTTCTTTAACCGCTCTTCTTCGTTCAATAAGATTTGTGAGAATGAGTTTGAAGAACCCATCAGGGTGCTTTCTAAATCGATATTGCGACTCTGGGGCCTCGTAAAATTCCGTAGACGTTTCATCTGGCGACATAACGGTATCCGGTGAAATGTTGTAGCTAATCATTATTGAAGGGTACATAGCCGAAAAATCGAGGCTCAGTACTTCTTCGTGGACGCCGGGTTTTGGAAAGAGTACGAAGCCGCCGGCGTAGCTGCCCGAGCCTCCCCCTTTTGCAGGCACAATTTCATTTATCTTGTACGCCTCAGCTACCAAAAGTGACTCGACCTGCCTACCCCTTCCCATTCTTGACACATCGTCCAACGGCTGTCTTACGATCCGTGAAAATTCAAACTGAAGAGGGAGCAGCCGCTCTGCGACCCCCCACGTGCTCACTACATCGTCTTTAGAATATTCAAAAAGAAGCTTTCGAAGCTCACGATCGTTCCAATACCGAGCCATGTCCCAACCCTGCACTTGCACGCGCTCGGATTTGCGCATGACCCCCATGTAGTCGGCGACATTGTCCAACGTCTTAACGCTGAGCTCGCTGAGGTCCCGTTTTGCGACCTTATACAAGTCGACGTTGCTGCGGCCAAAGATCCTGACCTCTTTGAAGCCACCACCGGCACTGAACTTTGCGGGACTCTTGTCTCTCCCAATCGTCAAACGGAGCTTGAATTTTTCTGCCCTCGTTTTCAAGTATTGCCAGTCAAACTCGTCAGTGTTGTAGCCGACGATAACGTCGGGGTCATATTCATGAATAAAGGAGATGAAGTCAGCAATGACCCGCCTATCATCCTCATCGTCGTCAAGCGAAATGAAGGTCGGTTTGTCGGCTGCGGTCGCTAGGGAAATGATAATAATAGGGTCTTTGCTCGGAATGGGAACGCCGCCGTGGGTCAGCATCTCACAATCGAAGGCCATCATTTTAAGTTCAGGATTCGTGTGGTGCTGTTCGGCCTCTATGTGGGCGACATCGATGGCGAATGAAAAATGGGGATCTTCACGTTCGCGCCCTTCTAGAATAACCTGATCCATAGGCACCAATTCGCGATCGATTATATACCGGACGGCAAAAAGAATGTCTGCTTCCCTGACGCTCACGCCAAGCTCTGCGACCTTTTCACGTAATATCGGTACGTGTTGCGGGTGATCGACAAACACTTTGAGCACGGTGAGCGGTTGTCCGAAATCTTTGCGCACGACACGTTCGACGCGGTTAGGCTTAATCTCCTCGCCAGATCGCGTTGAAGCTACAGACATGATAGCGCTAGCGTCGTCAGTTACTGCGTAAAAATAGGGTTCAAAACTTGAATCGTAGGCGATAATATTTTGACCACGCTCGTCTTTAAGCCACAAGCGAATAACAGCGCGACCGTTAAGCGTGACATAATCGACGTCAAGTAAAAAGCATCGCAGCTGCATTAATACACGAAGGCTTTTGATATTAGATAAACGTGGCGAGGACCTGCAGTGGGCATCATTCCACTACATGAAGAGATCCATCTCTTTGATGTCGAGCTCATCTTTGCTTATTGCGCCATCATCAAGAATAGAGCGTCGTATGAGCACTTGCGTGTCTGATCGGATCGCGAGCGCAATGCAGTCGCTCGGACGCGCGTCGAGTTGTTTTTCGGTCCCATTAACCTTTATCGAGAGCTGGGCAAAATATATGCCTTCGTCTACGTCATCTATAACAACCGTCACGATGCTCGCTTCAAAGTTTTCGAGTATCGACATTATCAAATCGTGTGTCATTGGGCGAGATGGGACCTCCCCATTTAAGGCCGCGCTGATGGAGATTGCTTCAGAGATACCGATGTATATCGGTAAGAAACGGTGCCCGTCGTCCGTTAACAACACTACTGGCGCATGGCCAGTAGTAGTGCTGATCATGTAAATGCCTTTAATCTCGACGGCAATTACTTCATCTCCCATCATTTACCTCAATACTTTTGCTGTATATTAAGCTGACTGCAGTTTAATACGCCCGCATCTCTATGTTGACACAAAAGAGCGCCTCGTACGTCGCTTAGTCGAAATAAGCCTCTCCTAAGACCCCGCGATGTAAGTGACATCCTGCGTGTTTTGTAGGTTTTGGTCCAATGTTCATTCCTGCGTTGACGGCGATTTTTTTTGAAGGGCCTTAATATATACCGTAGGGAACATATTGCCGAATTGAACGATCGTAAAAGTCCAGTTTTCAGGCTGAGTTATGAAGCGAATTGTTGTAATCGATTACGGTTTAGGGAACATAAGAAGCGCAATGCGCGGCCTCGAGCGCGCAGGAGCACAAGTCGAAGTCACTTCCGACTCCACTCGGTTTGGCAGCGCAGACGGATTGGTGCTCCCCGGCGTTGGCGCGTTTAAGAGCGGCATGCAGAACGTGCAAAAAATAAAAAGAGCATTGCTGCATTCTGTTGACGAAGGTACGCCCATACTGGGGATCTGCTTGGGCATGCAGATGTTACTGACTGTGAGCGACGAGGGAGAGCTTCAAGGCGGGCCAGTCGAGGGGTTAAACCTCCTGCAAGGTCACGTCAAGCGATTTAACTTCGATAAAACCTCTGAAAAGCTTAAGATCCCTCATATGGGATGGAATCGCTTAGAGGTAATAAAGGAAAACGCGTTGGTCAAAGATGTCGACGGCGGGTACGTCTATTTTGTCCATTCGTATTATGTAGAACCGGGCAGTCATACTGTAGCAACTTCTAACTATGGCGCCGATTTTGCCGCTGTTATTGCCAGCGGAAGCGTCTTTGGCACACAATTCCACCCAGAGAAGTCTTCAACGGTCGGTTTTCGAATATTAAAGAACTTCGTGGAGTTGTGTTAATGGATCTCGAAGGATATGCGAAAACAGCGCTGAGGCGCGGAATAGCACGAAAAGACATCGAGCTCACGCTGGTCGAGCGAATATTGGAAGTACGTGACATTGCGAGGGAAAAAGCGCTCCGTTTAGCTCAAGCGGTTGTTGATGAAGCGCAACGGACTCTTTGCGAACGAGAACTTTCCGGAGTCACAATGGGCAATTTCGGTGTCGGTTCACGGGGCTCCGGCGACTTCTTTGTACATGAAAAAATAGCGAGCATCATCGGCAAAACAAGTGCTATTGTTGGTTCCGATCAGCTTGATGATTCGGGGGTGGTGAAGGCCCACGGAGACCTGGTTGTCGTTACCGTAGACGGAATGCACTCACGCTTGAGCGATTTTCCATTTCTTGCTGGGTTCCACGTAACCCGTGCGTCACTGCGGGATCTCTATGTTATGGGTGCGCAGCCCGTTGCTTTGTTCTCAGACATTCACTTGGCTGATGACGGTGATATCTCAAAGGTTTTTGACTATACCGCAGGAATCGGGGCGGTATCTGAAGTCATGAGTGTACCGCTAATCACTGGTAGCACCTTACGAATCGGTGGGGACATGGTGATAGGTGACCGACTTACCGGCTGTGTTGGGGGAGTTGGAGTAGCCAGTGAAAAAGGCTTAACGGCGCGTGTCAATGCTCGTATCGGTGACATAATTTTGTTGACAGAAGGCGCAGGAGGGGGAACCATAACAGCCGCAGCGTTGTACAACGGTCGTCCAGAAGTGGTACAGGAAACGTTGAACTTGAAGTTTCTTCACGCTTGTAACAAGTTGATACAGACTGGCTTGGTCACTCAGATACACGCGATGACCGACGTTACAAACGGAGGCATACGAGGAGACGCAGAGGAAATATCAAAAACAGCGCAGGTGAAAATCGTCTTTGAAGAAGAGAAGGTACGACGCCTCATTAACCCAGTGGTTTTGAGGATGCTCGACGATCTACAGATCGATTACATGGGCGTCTCTGTAGATTCGCTTCTTTTGGTTGCCCCTGCTGAGCTTGGACCGACGATAAAAAGCGCATTGGCGGGCATCATCAAAGTCGATGAGGTTGGATACATAGCACAAGGGCGCGGTGCTGAAGTGCTACGGGGCGGACAATCGTTTGCCCTCACGCCAAAGTTCCGCGAATCAGCTTATACCCCTGTGAAAAAAGTCGTTGGCGAACAAGCAGACGACCGAGAAATTGAGTTGATGCGCGCTCGCATCGACTTGGCTGCGGAACGGGCTATCAGCAAGAAGCAAAAGATGATTGAATATCTGCAGACAGGTAAAAAACTCCCCGACGTGAGCTGCTGATCGCCGCTTTGCGAATAGTAAGGCTGTGTTATACTAATGGGCGCACCTCATGATACCACGCGTCTATAACATCAACTAAGCCTTCCTGTTCTGCAATTTCAACAGCAATCATATGGCTGCATTTTACTACATTTCGCGAAGAGTTGAACAAAAAGTCATTACAGGTGCACAGGGCCTCCTCAACGATGTATTCGTCAGTCTCCCCTACGACGACATAAAAGTCCTGGTAGCGTTTTACACGCATCTCTCCAGCTATCTCAAGTCCTTTTTTTCCTCGATTGCCGTATTTTAGTTCAATTTGTCGTTTAAACGCATCTGAAAACAAGGGGGCCTCTTCTGTGCATCACGTACGTCTCTTTGCTGTGGTAAGGGTCGTCATTTGACTTGGTAAGCAAAACTGCTGAGCTTTGGTTTGTCGTCAATGAAAGTGCCGCCCAAACGCTGGGCTAGGACCTTCATTGCCGGCACTTCTGTCGCGTAATGCGTTGCATCTACTAGAGAAAGGTGCCCTTCCGCGCGGCGAATAGCAGCATGCCTCAGTTCGGCTGAAAGAAGTGCATCAGCACCAGCTGCGATTGTTTGGTCAGTCGCATCAAAGCCACTACCGCCAATCACTGCGACTTTTTGGATGTCGCGCGTGCCGACGAACTGGACGGGTGTATCCAGTTTTTGCGCTACGTGCTTTACGAAATCCAGCGTGCTGATCGGTCTAATGGAGCCAATTCGTCCGATGCCAAAAGGTTCGATGTCATATAATCCGAGGAGCTGTGCCAAAACGTCGTTGACTCCCCCAGGTGCTGCATCGTAGTTGGTATGCAAGACGTACAACGATAAATCGTTCTCCAATATGAGCGTGAGCTGGTTTTGAATACTTAAAGGAACCTTAGTGATGGGATCCCAAATTAGTGTGTGGTGAGTGATCAGTATATCAGCGTTAGTTTGTATCGCATTTTGAATAACGTTAGCTGTTGGATCCAAAGCAACAGTTATTACGTTTATATTCTCCCGCCCGCGGGATATTAGGCCTATTCGTCCCGCATCGATCGGATCAGCGAGTTCAGGAGGGGCAATTGCTTCTAGTGTTTCGATGAGCGAATCAAGCTCCATGAAAACTAATCGTTGTGCTTAATCTTTATTTCTACGAGCTTCCAATCGTCTTCAACGCCGTGAATAGACATTAGAACGCCACCTATTACTCCAGCAAAAACGTCTTGGACAAACTGGTTAATAGGTATCCGCTTTCCGTCGACTATAAGCTCCGTCAATTGGTCTTGGTCTATAATATGGCTCCCTCCGTCTGACAGCTTTCATGATAATTTCTAACGCGTGAGCGTCTGAAACTTGATCGATGCCCCGTGCATCGACAATGTTGTCATTTCTGAGAAGACAAGGCTTAAGCTTTGCGTCCGAGGTCACTCGTAGCCTGTTGCAGTTCATACAAAACTCTGTGTTGTCTACGGGGCGTACGATTTCAATTTCAGCGTCATTGATCTTGAACTTCTTTCTGTTATGCAAAGTATTCGTCGTCGTTTTGTCTGAAAGTCCCTCTAGAGTGCTTTCTATGACTCGTAGATTAGAGGCCCTGAGCTCCGAGTGTTCCTTGAAGTCCATTAGTTCGATCAGCTGTAAAACCATCTCTTTTCCACGCACATACCGGATCATATCTCCAATCTCGTGATCATTGATTCCGTCTATAACCACCATGTTGATCTTGACAGGTGTCAGACCTGCTTCGAGCGCCGCGTCGAGTCCGCGCACTACGTTTTCGATATCCCCCCCGGTGAGTCTCTTGTAGGTGGCGGGATTAAACGTGTCTACACTCACGTTTACCCTGTCAAGTCCTTTTAGATCGCCTATCCGCTCCTCGAGGAGTTGACCGTTGGTCGTCATTGAAACATCTTTGAAAGGAGGCAGCGCCTTAATAACCTCGCTTAGATCTTTGCGCAATAGCGGCTCCCCGCCCGAAAACTTGACCTTCGTTACGCCCTCGTGGTGGCAGATTCGAGCGATTTTGGCTATTTCAGCCACAGAGATCTCATACGGCTGAGCACTACGTAGTTCTCCCTCTTCGTGGCAATATAGGCACTTAAGGTTGCATTTGCGCGTCAAGGAAATGCGCAGGCTTTTGATTGGACGATGAAACGAGTCAATCATGCTCAATTACAAATATACCGATGTTATTTTATATAAACATCGATCTGGGCGTTCGCGCCGCCCGTGCTTTCTTTTATAAGCAGTATCTCTTGAAAGCCTTCGTTGCAGACGGGGCTTCCGATTCAGAGCATGGGCCCTTCTCGGCGTTGATGCTGTCGCCTCGAGCTTGTGTTGCGAGAGCAGCGTCTACAAACGAGCAAAGCGATATATATAAT
>PMYA01000037.1 GCA_003170935.1 Methanobacteriota archaeon | reverse complement strand
CGCACGATATATGGATTGCATTATGCGACTCAGGACCTTTCTCAAAAATTGATTATTAGATACTTAGGCAATACTATTTAAATACACATTAATAACAGTTTGAAGTGCCAAGCCTTCGGCAAACGTTTCGCGTGGCTGGTAAGAAAAGATCTAAATGACGCACGATCACGATTCTGCATAATAAATAGCTATTCTTTGGTTGGCGGACTTGGCGCAGTTTGAACACCCGCGCGTAAAAAAAATGATCATGAACGACTGCTCGGAAATAGTCAAAAAAGAATTTGATTTTGGGTGGAAAGCGGGTGGTTTTGTGCATCCAACCGACTTGCTGGCTTTGGAATACCAAAAAGGAGATATCCTTGACATAGGCTGCGGAACGTGCCGATTATACAACTTTTTGAGCAAAAGAGGATGGACAGGAAGATACGTCGGCATTGACGTGCAACGGTACGAAGATTATGTGTACCCTGTAGGCGTTGATCTCAAGATCGGCGATCCAGCTACACTTACCTTTCCAAAAACCGACACAGTGGTTTTATATTACATATTAGAACACGTAGAAGATCCATGTGCTTTATTGAGCAAATCTATCGCAAGTTGCCAAAAAAACGTCCTTTTGTGTGTTCCAAAGAGAAACGAAGCGCTCTGGGAACGCGGAATTGTTGAATATCATCAACTTGATAAGACACATCAACATTGTGGTTTTTCAAAAGAAGAGATGAACAATATCGTACGCTTAAGTGGGGGGAAGATACGAAGCTACAACGAGGTGTCCGAGATCAATGCGACAGTGGGTGCATCTTTGTGGAATAGTCGAATACCGAAAGGCATGGTCCTTGTTCTTTCTAAGATCTTCCCCTCAAAAACCTTCTACGCGGACATGTGGTTTGAGGTTGTCAGAAGATAGCTAAAAAAAGCCGAAAGCAGCAATGAAACAAAGCACCGATGACCGAGACTTCGCACGATCCAGAGTAATGACCCAAAGAATCGGCGTAAGAAGTTCTTAGTCAATGAGGATACGCCACCTGATCTTGCACCTTTTTGGGAAACACCGCGCGTTTTCGGTCAATCGTAGGGGGATTCGAAAAGGTATGAGACGAACCGCGCCTTTCTTATTAATAAGACGAACCACTTCAATCCGCGAACTTAAAAAACCAGATTGCAGGGTTTAGAACGTTTTCGTCGAGGTGTCACCCACAAGAGCTTCACCTCGTGGGATTTTTACACCCTACTGCTTAATCAGATGTTTAACATTTATTCACACTCGCATTCATCTTAGTTATTGAGGCTCTGAAGGGAGCCCAAGATTGAAAAAATTCGAACGGTGCCCGGCGAAGCCACCTTCTTCGGCCTCCTGTTCGTGAGTAAAAAAGCCCAATAAGAGCAGTTACTAGCACTGCAGCTTACTTCACGATTTCCAAAGCTTGACAAATTGTGGACTCACGGCCATCGGGCTAAACTGTTCTCGTCCTTTAAAGATGTTGCACTGCTGGGTTAAATAGCGTTGAATAGGCTTTTCTTCTAAGATAGCCAAGATTAGGTCTTTCATGTCTTCATAGCTCTCACACAAGTAACCAATGTCTCCCATCGCCTTAAAATAATATTCGAAAAGCGGCTGTTTCAGTGCGATAATCGGCTTTGCATAAGAAAAAGCATCCATCAAAGCGCTGCTTACCGCCAACTGATAATAACTAGGGAAGATCGCATAATCAACGCTTTTGGCGAGGTCTGCAAAATTCTCACGGCTAAAAGGGGCCTCAAAAGACGGCGCTACAACAGAGTCATCTTTCAACTTATGTGAGACTTCTGGATCTAGAAAACCCACCAAGACAAATTTCGGCGCAAATCGCGTGTGGGAACTTAGAACCTCTCGCGAAATTCTAAAGAAGATGTCAGCGCTCTTATAACGGCTGCCGACCCCAAATGCCCCAAATCTAATGATATCGCGTTCAAATCGCTGCGGTTTTTTCTCAATCTCAAAGAAATAGGGCAGATCGATAGATTTCACATGCTGAGTAATCCTTGGAAGTTGCCTAGATAATCTCTCTTCGATATACGGGCTGAGGGCTAAGTAGCTTAAACGCTTCATATTGCCAAATGAAAGCCAAAAACGAAACCAAAATGGCGCCTTGGACGGCATAAGTGAGGGGCCTTTTGTTATTGTACTAAGTATGCGGTGGAGGACTGCGACGCCCTCGATGTCCTCAAAGAGTCTCAGCAGTATCTTTATTGAGATAAGGGTTGGACTTGTTATTGAAGAAAATAGGATCTTGTTTGTGTGATTGCCACGTGCAAAATCGAAAACCCCCTTGCACAAAAGAAATTCCGCAGTGAGCCTTTTTGCGTCCGAGAGACGCTTTGGGGGGATTTCAATTTCGTAGTACTGGATTCTTACGTGTTTGCTGTCAAGCTGAGAACTTACAAGTTGTAGATGTGCCTTCTCTGCAAGAAAAAGAACTTGCTCTTGTGGAAAGGCAAATTTCATTGCGGCAACTAGTGCAGCATTTACTTCTGCATGCTCAAACCCCTCACACTGGGGCTCACAAATTATTATCATACTCTCCCCTCGATTCCGTGCAACCGATTCATTTTGTGTGAACTATGGAATTGAGTCTATTGCTATGCTTAATTCGGACGCTATTTATTCTGAGCGCATTCTGCATAAAGCTGTGGCGCGCAGTCAGTGCGCACTTGGATATAGGAATGTTTATACGCTTGCTTCACTAGCCTTGCGGCGGATAAGGAACTGAATCTGTGTAGCTTTCACGCACCTATATTAACAATGCATCATGCATATATCAACTGCAGATTGTTCCGAGTGTTAGCACCCGAAGACGTCTTATCAGTATCCGGCCCTAAATACACATTTCTGTAATCTAATATCAGCTGAGTTTCAATGTGGTTTGCCGAGAACGTACCATATAAGAGAGATGATAATCGAAGACATTCTCCCGATGACAGCCGCAAACAATTGCCGTAATCAACGCAATCTAAGCTGGCACAACAGACCGTTTAGGTCACTGGCGCCGACTTTTTGCAAATCGATTTACTAATCCGCTTGTCGGCCATTGTTCAAGCTTTTATACTTCCTGAACCGTCTGTTGCGTTTACAACGTACGTATTCACATCTAGCTATCAACTTTCATAAAAAAAATAATCTTCCTTGGATTAAACATGGGCCGATAAGCTACAATAAAAGGTTGTTACTTCAGCTGAGCGAGAATATACGCTACTCGAGAGCGATGACATTAAACTAATTACTGGAAAGAGTCCAAAGTAGCTGCTCAATGAGAGCCTTATGCGCTTTACAGCACCGAAGTTCCTAGATATCGATTTGCGCGACAAAAAAGCAAATAACTGAAAGTGTCATTGGATACTAAACCGGGCCAACTTAATTTATGAAAATGGCAGTTATTAATCTATAGCACGACAAAAAAAAACTAGTTATCTACACGCAATATGCCCAGGTGAAACA
>PMYA01000076.1 GCA_003170935.1 Methanobacteriota archaeon | reverse complement strand
ATACATAATCATAACCAAAGGCTTTAGCATGTTTAAAGCGGTTCCAATAGAGCGACGCAGCAGACTTATCCATGATTTCCCATATCGTGCTAATCATAGGAGATGTCCGCATGCAGCAATTGTGAACCTGACGAAAAGCGGAGATTGTATTTTTGACTGCGTTTATTGCTACGCCAAGGGTTACCCATGGTCTCGTCCTGGGCGCTCAATTGAAGTCTATGAAAACACGCCGGAATTGCTTGAAGCGGAGCTAAGTAGCCTAGCGATCTGTCCCCCGCTCTATTTTTGCGCAGTCACGGACCCTTTCCAACCACTTGACCTCGTGTATAACACCGCACTACGCTCCATGAACGTTGCTGTTGAACACAATGTCTACTTCACTATCGTTACCAAGTCGGATCTCGTGCTTAAAATCCTTGATACCAATTGGTTCGACTACAAACGACTTCGCGTTTCGCTTACGTGTGAAAGCATTAATGAGAAAAAATTGCGCGTGCTAAGCAAGGCACCCTCCGCTTTCAGAAGGTTTAGAGCGATCGAACAGCTCTTAAACGCAGGCGTCGATGTAGTGGCAAGAGTCGATCCGATCATTTGTGGGTTTACAGACGATCACGAAGAACTGACCGAGCTTTTTGAGAGGCTAAGTTCGATAGGAATTAAGAATGTTACTATATCGACGGGCACTTTCAACGCGAGGGTTTTTAACAGACTAACCTCTAGAATAGAGAATAGTTCATTCTCAGATTTGGTGGCTGAAATACGAGCTAACTATACGCTTAAAGAAGGGAACCACTCACTTAGTTTTGTTGATCGGTTAAAACTATATAGGCAAGTTGAGTCACTTTGTGGGAAGTACGAAATGACCCTGTCAATATGTTTGGAGCAGTATGATCCTGCCCTATTCCGGCCAACGCAATGCACAACGCTCGGTAAATTAACTATGAGGGACGAGAGCGGGCGTTTCACGCCAATTTGTAACGGTGACTGCCTAACTGCATGCCCAGACAAAGCTGCACCGTTGTGTCAAAACAGAAAGCTTGCGTTCGAGTATCCCTATAAATGGGGGACCCTTCGACAGACCAAAACTAAGCGGAGCTATCGTAAAGAAAGCCACTTTGAGCTTTACGATGCTTTTAAATATTAGCCGACGGGAATGAACTTGTCTTATGTTTTCGTGATATGATTGGACTAGTTACAGGTGGATACGGATTTATTGGCAATCAACTTGCTGAATTGCTTTCAAACGAGTTCTCAGAAGTACGGATTTTAGACAACCTCAGCAACGTAGCGCGAGTGGTTCGATTGCCTAATGTTCATCTTATTGAAGGTGACATTAGGGATGCTGAAACGACTTTTAAGGCACTTAGAGACGTTGATATAGTCTTCCATACTGCTGCGCGCGTAGATGTTGTTGCAAGCACGCGAGAGCCATTTGTCGATTTGGGAAACAATATATTAGGGACTCTCTCGGTGTGTGAAGCTGCTCGGAAGAATGATGTATCTAAGATAATCTATTCATCAAGCGCTGCCGTGTATGGAAATGCAGATGTTTTTCCTATTGACGAGATGCAACCGATCCGGCCCATCTCGCAATACGCAGCTAGTAAGTATTCCGGCGAGCTGTATCTGGCCGCTTATCACAGCTTGTACGGCATAGACACGATTTCGTTGCGTTATTTTAATGTCTATGGGCCATATCAGCGACCCGAAAACGCATACTCTGGTGTGATAAGCAAGTTTTTCTACGACGCGAGATCAAATGCCAAAATTGAGATATTTGGGGATGGGAAGCAGACTCGCGATTTCGTTTACGTAAAGGACATAGTTAGGGCAAATCTACTAGCTGCAAAAAGTAAAGCTTCAGGTGCTGCTATTAACATCGGAAGTGGAGTAGAGACGTCCATCAACGACCTAGCAATAAAAATAAAAGAGATGGTTCCCTCAAATGTACGTATCGAACATGTGACGCCACGGGTTGGCGATGGGAGGCGATCTCTGGCAGACATTAGCTTAGCAAAGAAGCTCATAAACTATGAGCCAGAAACCAAAATCGCTGACGGTCTTGAAAAGTTAAGTCGTTTTATGAGCTAGATTTTGTAGCTTTATTTTTATAAGAAAAGACTAGGTTCGTTCAGCCTCTATTTGAGAAAGCAAGTCTAAGGTTTCACGTCTGTCTGAAGTATATAAGTAAATGAGTTTTGGGGGATCATGTCGAGCATCATACAAATTGCCCTTGCCTTTATTGCTGTCCTTGTCGTTCCGGGGTTCGCCATGTCGCTCGCATTTTTTCCAAGATTGAATCAACTAGAAGTGACCGAGCGGCTTGCAATATCTATCGGACTAAGCATTACAATCTTAGTTACGATTGGGCTTCTCATGGGCTATTCTCAATCGCTCATAAGTCTCACAGGCGGAATCACCGCTGTCAGCCTGCTGGCGGTTCTTACCATCGTAACCATCTTTTTCTTAATTATATGGCCTTTACGAGCAGCGAGCTTGGCGGTCAAAGACAGGCGTAAGGTAGATAAACCTCGACAAGGTGCTTAGCCCTCCTCAACGTCTTAGGGGGTAAACGGTTATAAAGTTAATTTTGCTAAATCGAAAGCTTCGGCTTTGCTGTGATTATGCGTAACTAGCATCCCGGCCTGAAAAGCGCGATACTGAGCAAGACCGGCAATCGCTTCTGTCCTAACATAGTATTTGTCATTCTGCGTTTCGTGGAGTTTTAAAGCCGCGATTTTAACATGGAAGAAGTTAGTTATATTGACAAAAACTCGCGGAGTAAACTCAAGCGACACGCTTGGGGATTCATAAAGAAATATATCGTCAACGTGTCGATAAAGCGTCATTGTTGCTAGCGCAGCGTTTCGATGGTCTTGATGATTGTCGTGCGGGCTATGAGTGTATATCCGGTCGGGCTTTAATTCCTCTAACTTTGCCTGAATAAGCTCGATCGTCCGATAGTCAGTCGTGATCATCCGATCTCTGAGGTCCCCGATCGTGATGCTATCCGCACCAAGAAGCTGGGCCGCTTCTTTGCTCTCTGAGACTCTTTTTTCGCTTGGCCCCCCTGCCTCGCCTTTTGAGAGAACGAGCAGGTGAACTGAGTCCCCGGTGTTTTTATGATGGGCTAACGTGGCATAGCAACCTATTTCACAATCATCAGGATGAGCTCCGATCGCTAACACTACTTTATTCAAATAAATCACCGACGAATAATCGTCTCGTCATGTCGAACAATGCGTCCATTGCAGTATTGGTCTTCAGCAGCAGCGTCTCGTCAAAATGCGTATTTTTTTCCAGTGCGGCCAACCATTGTGCGAAGGTCGAATGCACGCCGATATTGACTTCATAATCGATGATAGACGGAATAATACTGAGTGTCTTTTTTGTGTTGGCCACAATCGAACGATCTCTTGCGATTTTATTCCGTTCGAATTGCGTCTTCAACTGAGTTTGCATGTTGACGATGAAACCTATCTTCTCTTTAAAACCATCACCTTTCCTATTTGCAACGGCACTTTTGAGATTGTCGAGCGCACAGACTCCCCCATCTATTTCCGTTAACATACCATCCAACTCGCGCTGCAGAAGTGCGACGTCGCACTTCTCGCCGTCCTGAAAAAGATTGTATCGAGCCTTAATCCTTAATAGTTCTAGCATTGCATCCAACTGGCCGAGGCCTGCGTAAACATCTTTAGGCCTCCACGTTGAGACAATTGGAAAACGAACGTCAAGGGCTTCAGCTATTTTTGCGGCTCTGCGGAGATATTCGGTACCTCCCATGCCTCCAACATAGAATGTAATGCCGATGCCGCTGAAAGCAATCAGCATAGCTTCTGCTCGCAGCGACACGTTTGGCAACATCTGCTGCAACGCTGAGCGTAAGTTGCCTTTAAACTCGGAGGTTGTGTTACACGCACGGCACCTAGTAACGAGCGCATAGTTGTGAGCGGACATTACCTCGACGTCTGCTTTTCCGTTGCAAGGGCAATGGTACCAGATGGGAGTTTGAGCAATTGAGCTCGGCTTCTTCTGTGATTCAGCCATCAATCTTGCATATTGGCCGCCGTTTTCTAACATGAAGGCGATTTCATCACTGAACACTTGTTGACATTCAGAAAAGCGTGCAAAAGCAGTTTTGTAACCTGACTGTTCGATGAGGTACGCTAAAAAAAGAGCGTTAAAATCAGTCGCGTTTGAGCTTCGCTCTCTCGCGCGATCAATTAGTTCGAAGAGAGATCTAGTGTCGAAGCAAACGTCGGGGACCTCTAACCCCAATTGCTTCAAGCTTTTTAAAATTGATTGTCGTGAGTCAGATGCCCACTGCTGAATTTCATTTTTTATCTTTTCGATTTCGTCATTTTCGGGTTTAGGAACAGCACGGAGGATTTTGTTGTTGTAACTGTCAGCGACAGGCAAATGCAGGCTAAGAGTTCCGTTTTTGTTTCTAACGCTCGGGAGTTGCGCTTCTCGGAACCATCTTTCATCGGCAAAGTCCTGGTCAGCAAAGCAGAATAGCTCTGCTACAGGACAGTTAAGCCTATCTCGAACACGTTCTGCCACAGCGTGAAGCAATACTGCCTTTCGTACAACTCCACTGTACGGAAAAAAATTTGGCTGGTGGGCAGTCATCACAATGATCCCATCGTAATCTATGCGGAGCGGGATTTGGGAATCGTTGTGAAAAGATTCGACGTGTTTTGCAAACGCTTTGCGCTTGTCCAAGACTTTGTTGTCAGGGAAAATGGCATTGTTAACGACAGCTCGCGTAAGCTCTTCAAGGTTCTTGCATTGCGCTCCTTTCATAATGACCTCATACGCAAGCGGTAGCACGACCCACAACAGGGACTTTCATTTCTGTGTTCCAATCAGCATGAGAAGTAACGGCTATATAGTTATTTTCCGTATAGATATACGAAGGTTTACAGTGAAAGCTATTGTCCTAGCTGCAGGCGAAGGAACGCGTTTAAGGCCATTTACTTTAACTCAGCCAAAAGCGATGGTACCTGTAGCTAACCGTCCCATCCTTGAATATGTGATTGACTCTCTCGCTCGGAGCGGTGTTACCGAAATAAGTCTTGTAGTCGGCTACAAGAAAGAAAAAGTAATGAATTATTTCGAAGGTGGGAAGAACTTCGGCGTAAAAATAACATATGTTGAGCAGCCACAACAGCTCGGAACGGCCCACGCTATTAAGTTAGCTGAAGATTCAATCGAAGAAAAATTCTTAGTTCTAAACGGTGATAACTTAATCAGTCCGGAGGCTATTGGAGAAGTCCTGGGTAATGCATCCGGCGACGTAACGCTACTGTTAACTGTGAAAGAAAACGTCAAAGGTTATGGAGTCGTTACAACGGAAGGGCCCCGCGTAACGCAAATAGTCGAAAAACCTGGCACGGATATTAGCCATTATATTAACACAGGCATCTATGTTTTTGAGCCTGCAGTATTTAATGAAATTCCCTACACCAAGATATCCACAAGAGGAGAATACGAGATCACTGACACCATTCAGAGGATGATTGACAAGCATTACGATGTTACTGGGGTTCATACGACATCGATGTGGATCGACGCGAGCTATCCGTGGGATCTACTCAATGCAAACGCTGCAGTGCTATCCTCTGTCAAAGATGTATCCTCGCAGCAGAATGGCCAGATCGAAGATGATGCGAAAGTGCGAGGCAGCGTTATCGTTGGAGAGAATTCAATTATAAGATCAGGATCTTACGTGCTTGGACCGGTAGTTGTGGGCAGAGATGTTGAGATTGGACCTAATGTCACCATTTTACCGTCAACTAGCATTGGCAACGGCGTTACGATTGACTCATTTACTGAAGTGCGAAACTCATTGATAATGAATGATGTGCGGTTGGGCTCTCATTCGCTTGTCGCAAACTCAATTATAGGTAAAAACACGATGATCGGTTCGCATTTCATTACCGAGCAAACAAAGATTGCGATGCCGTTTCTTGATGGAGAGCTCCACCATGTAATGAACTTGGGTGCTATAATTGGAGAGAACTGTCGTTTTGGGCATGGGATTCTCGTCGAGGCGGGAAAAATCATTGGGGTGCACTGCACCGTTGAATCGGCAACGACAATCAGAAAGAATATCGAAAATTACAGCAATATTGTTTAAGACGGCAAAAGTTCCGTCACGCGATCTTTCGATTTTCAAATTTTGAAGTGAGTTTCACAGTTTAGATGCAGGACGTAGCAGAATTGGAGCGACTAACCGGAATGACTAGATGTGAAAATAAAACTGAAAAAAGGCACAGACTCGATCTTTTTCAATTTAACTCTCTTAAAAGCTTTTATATAGAAGTGCAAACATACAAAAAGATGCAGTCTTTTTCTGGAGGGGGTATCGCCGATTCCACAAGATGATGACC
>PMYA01000128.1 GCA_003170935.1 Methanobacteriota archaeon | reverse complement strand
ATCATACAGTATGCGATTTCGCCATCGACGGGTCCAAAACTGTCATTGTTCACGTAATATTCGTATGGTTTTGCGGGCCGAGCTCTTTGAAAAAGCTCATATTCGCTTTTAAACTCCGATTCAAAGCGTGATAGTAAGGTTATTTGACTATCCTCGTTAATATCGACACCAGTAAGTTCTGAGCGTCCCAGCCATAAATCGTCTTTTAACTCCCTTAAATCCGGTATTGGAGAGTAGAAACTGTTTTGCGTGATGTTAACTCCAACTTTCTGGCCCAACGACAACAACTTTTGCCTTTGTTTGTTGAAACCAAGTTTGTGACCTAGCAACGACAACTTATGCAATATCAGAGTTTCCCCCAACTATCCCGATCTACTTATGACCCGATTTTATTACGTAACACGAATGACCGAGGCCCGCTTACCTTAAGTGTTTCGTTTTATTCGTCCGTTGCCTCCTTGGTGGAAAAAACCACAAAAGAAGCTCTATCGCCTAGGAGAAAGATTAAGCTAGAGTAGGAATGCGACTGTCGACGTTTATCTACCTTCCGCCAGACACCCAATAGCGCCCTCTTACGAGCTGATTTACATTCACGACCCCATGCAGCATAAGCGCTTGACCTTGTTTGCAGTGCGGGCCGGACGCGGGCTTTCATGCCGCAGGCCTGCGATATAGCGTAGCAAATCGAACTCCCATTTTGTGCGACCAGTCGTTGGTTCAGACGTATCAAGATCTTGCGGAACTTTCTTACCTCACGCACTTCAGCGCCGCAGATCAACGGCACGTGTTTATATGGACAAGCTTTGAGTTTCGAGTAACGAGGGAGCAAGAAGCGAGTCAAAAAGAAAGGTGCTATCTAAGTAAAGCGCTGCTATTTCAACAACTAGAAGAGGGTTAGCGTGGTCAAAGTAAGCTTCATCATACCTACATATAACAGAGCGCATGTTATTCGTCGGAGCCTAGAGAGCGCTCTTGACCAAACGTATCAAGATTTTGAGATCCTTATCGTTGATGATGGATCGACAGACGAAACCTTCAACGCGCTGGCCCCTATCCTCCAACTCCCGCGTGTGCGGTATTTGAGCCTCGAAAAAAACAAGGGAAGTCAAGCCGCGCGCAACACTGGAATAAAAAACGCTCGCGGAGATTACATCGCATTTTTAGATTCGGATGATACGTGGGTTCCTAATAAAATAGAGCTACAGCTCGATGCGCTAAGAAAGAAAGGCAAAGATTGCGTTGTAGTGACCGGCATCTGGAAGATCGAAAACGGAGCACAAACCAAGTTCTTCGATAGACGGTATGAGGGGTATGTATATCCTGAGCTACTTGCAAGGGATGGCCCAGGTTATGGGTGTTTGCTCGTGCCACGAGCATGGTTCACACAAATTGGCTTTTTAGACGAGAGTATTTCAGCATTTGCAGACTGGGATACGTGTATATCGCTTTCCAAATTTTTTGAATTCACAACCGTAAGTGAACCATGCGTCAACTACTACCAAGATGATCCAAGTGCCGTTCAAAAAAATAAACGTGAATTAGCACGTAGTTATCAGTACATTGTCGAAAAGCATCAAAAGGACATGGTGCGGTTTATCGGCAGACGCGGCTTAGCACTACATTACAAGACAATGGCACTGTCTTTCGATGATGCAGGCGATTTCGGACGGTGTCGAACCTATATGGTGAGAGCATTTAAAAACGATGACAGAGACCCAATGACATTTTTTCTCGCCCTTTTTACGTTGCTAGGCGAGCGGGCATTTCATCTTCGAAGGCCGATAGCTTATCTTAAAAAATGCGTTATGGACAAGCTAGCTCGACATAAAACGCGTATTCCGTGAAGGTAAATATCCAAATTTTCCTTCTGCGGTCTATATTTTGCACTGCGCCATCCTAAACGCGTGCACTTCTTTCTTCTTCGCTCACCTCGCTGCACGGGCATGCTCAAGTATTGAAGCATCTGCAGCGCACTTGCGACCCGCGGCTATTGAACGTTGATCACTAATTCGCTGCTCGTCGATGCGGCATAAGAGCTGTCGCCGGGGGTGGCGGCGTAGTACTGGAACTGGGCGGCTCCTGCCCAGCTCTTCATTAACTTGACCTGGCCGTTGGCGTCGGTGTTTGCGGTGATGTCGTAATAGCGCACGCCGTTGACGTAGTGGTAGATAGAGACGGACTTGCCGCTAAGGGGGTTCCCTCCGCTCGTGAGGGTGGCGGTGAAGGTGACGTATTGATAGGGCGAGGGGGTAGTGGTGGATGCGGAGAGGGCGACGCTCGTCTGGGTCTTAGCTGAACTGGTTGCTGGGTAATACGTTTGTAAGTTGGCAACTATCTCTTCGAATCCGAGCGCTTTGTATCTGCTAAGCCCCTGTGAATTGCTACCACACCAGACGTGGAAATGAGTAAAGCCGACGCCATTTTCATAGGACCAATCGAGCATTGACTTATAGCTGGGCGACCCACTGTTCTTTGAGTTGGTCAGTATAGGATTGTAATCCTTTCCATCAGAACCGTATTCCCATAATCCGGCCAGGATGCCATTCTGCTTTCCCAACGCTGCGGCTTCCTTTGATCCTGTCTGGATGTAAGGCCATTCGGACGTGTAATAGCTCTCCCAGCTGTTTGTGACCGTGAAAGAGTGCTTATACATGTCTTTCCAAAGGCCACATTGGTCACAGTTGTAGTTCACGTACCCTTTGAAGTACTGCGCCATATAATCGAGATCACCGGCTCTGCCTCCTTCAGAAGCGACATATTCCCAGCCCGCGTTTTTGAGCGATTGGAAGTAGCTGGCAAAACTCGTTATCGGCGTGCTTTGAAGTTGTCCGCCGTTCCAAATAACGGTCTCAACGTCGATAATTGGCCTCATACCAAGCGATTTGATCTTGTTAAGCTCCGCTTGGTACGTTCCTGTATCTGGAACTACTAAATACACGACAGAAAACCCATGCGCCTTAAAATAGTCAAGTGAACCGTCATTTACCATTGACGGCGGACAGCCGATCTGATATTCAATAGGGTGGGTAGCGGCGGCAACTACTGACGGAGTTGTTATTGTTGCAACGGAGAAAAAGACCGCAACCAGAAGCAAAATAACCACAAATGCGCCACTAAACCTATGCAAATGTTGCATTCGCGGGCTTTTTTTATCTTGGGGCATTAAAATAATCCGTATCTAAAGTGAGGGACTGCGGCCTGTGCAACTCAATGTAAATTACTTCCTAACTAGCCCTTGTAACTTTTTTTCGATGATACTTAACACTTGTTATTCAGTTCCAAGCCTTCTAGAGTCACGGCTAGAACAAACGGGAGAGTATTGCCCCTACTCTCGTATTTTATGAGCGACGTCTACTGAGGATGGCCGCGTGTTTGGACGTTGTGCGGTTTTCATAGCAGAACTTCGATGTGCTTTTGGCACTCGTTATTTCGCTCTATCTCGTTGAACAGAGATTGGATAATGTGTTATATTTACAAACGTCCGACTGCTGAGTGCTTTCACTGACCTCAGCCAGATGATACAATCAAGCATTATAGACAGAATCAGGAGATATGCATATCAGCCTCGTATGGCCGAATGAGGCTTGAAGAGAGGGTTCCGCCGCTCGTGAGGGTAGCGACGCGGGTTGCGCGGTGCGGGGTGGCTGATACGCCGTGGCAGTAAGTTTTCTCGCGCTACCTAGAGCGGCCCTTGGTGACGGCGTTGTATACCGCCAATAGGGGTCCAGAAGCTGCCCTATCCACCCTTGTTGGGATAGGACCGCCACAGACGGCGCTGTCGCCATGAGCGAAGACGTCGATGCGCCCATTACTGAAGCGGCGGGCAGGTGAGGGGGGTGAGGGAGCCGCCGGGGGGTCCCCCGGCATGTTACGCATACGTTCGGTGCCAGAGTGCCTGGTCTGAGCCGATGACGAAGACGTCAAGCTTCCCTGTAGCTTGTGAGCTTACGGCTGGCCCTGTGGTGGCGGCGAGTTGTCCGCCGAGGGACGACCAGGCTGACCAAGAGGTGCCTCCATCAGAGCTATTCCTCCACCAGAGCGCGTTGTCGGTGCCACGGGCGAAGAGGTCTATTCTTCCGTCAGCCCAGGAGACGGCGGCAGGGGATGCAGCGAGTTGTCCGCCGAGGGACTCCCAGGTGGACCAGGCGCTGTTGTTGTAGGAGCGGTGCCAGAGGGCGTTGTCGCTGCCGATGACAAAGACGTCAAGCTGGCCTGCACGCTGTGAGCTTACTGCGGGTCCGGTGGTGGCAGCGAGTTGTCCGCCGAG
>PMYA01000090.1 GCA_003170935.1 Methanobacteriota archaeon | reverse complement strand
ATATCTACCAGTTTATGGGTTAGGTCATCTTCGGATCGCTGCCCATTCTCAAGCGTAATAGAAGGTCGTGTCGTTACAGGTGGTACTGGTAAGACAGTTAGTATCATCCATTCTGGACGGACATTTACAGCGTCGATGCCGAGCAGCTCAATATCTGCATCTGGAATCCGTTCGAATCTATCGCGGATATCCGCCGGCATTAACTTATGACTGTCTTCGACGTAACGGGTCGGCTTTTCGTACTTAATTTCCTTTTGTTGCTCAGTGCAGTACGGGCAGGTGGTTGATTTTCTTGCCTCTTTGATGACATTTTTTACGATCTCGTCAGTCGAGAAATTTTTGTCCTTGAGTTCGTGCATCTTACTTAGGAAATCATGCTTCTGAATCTCATCGAGCAAGAGGTGCCCACATCGTCGACATGTTGCCCTAAGAAGCTTCCTTATGAGCTTGGCAAATCCCACATGAATTACGGGAGCGGCTAGTTCGATATGGCCGAAGTGACCCGGGCACTCACCGGCACGCTGAGCGCACGTTTTGCAACGGAGACCTGGATCTATAACTCCGAGCCGTGGATCCATTAGACCCATTTCAATGGGGAACCCATCGTCGTCATACGTATCAGCGGTAATAACCTTGGTTACGCTCATCTTCCGATATTCTTTAGGTGAAAGTAACCCAAATTTGATTCTTCCTATTCTTTTCGGGCTGCTCATAGAGTCCTCCCAACTACACAGAGTCTTCAAGTTCTAAACGTGGAGCGATGCCAAGCGCTTTCATTTCATCCAGCAGTAATTTGAAGGCATAGCTCATTTCTACTTTATAGATGTCAGTGTCTGCCCCACAATTTGGACAATAGACCACATTACGACGTTTGTCAAATGTAGCGATCATTCCACACGCAGTACATACATACTCCTCAACTTTGTCTGATTCGTCGACAAGTCGCTCCTTTAGTGCTAGGGCCGCTCCGTGGCCGATCATGACATCACGTTCCATTTCGCCAAACCGCAATCCTCCTTCGCGTGCTCGGCCTTCTGTCGGCTGATGCGTTAGTACTTGCACAGGTCCGCGCGACCGCGCGTGTAGTTTCTCTGACACCATGTGGTGCAGCTTCTGATAAAGGATCACTCCAACGAACATATCAGCTGCCAATCTCTCCCCGGTGACCCCATCGTATAAGACTTCCTTTCCGGTGTGTGAGAAACCGTTTCGTTTTAAAGCTTCTCTAAGTGTAACTTCGGGTTCACCGGAAAACGCGGTTCCGTCGATGCGCCTCCCTTCGAGACTTCCGACTTTTCCACCTATCATTTCTAAGACATGGCCGACCGTCATTCTCGACGGGATCGCGTGAGGATTGATGATTAAGTCAGGCACTATACCCTCTTCTGAAAATGGCATATCTTCCTGAGGGACAATAAGCCCGATTACACCTTTTTGTCCGTGTCTCGAAGCAAACTTATCTCCTAATTCTGGTATACGTTGATCTCTGGTTCTGACTTTAACCAGTCTCGATCCGTTCTCGCCTTCAGTAATGATTACTGCGTCTACAACACCATTCTCGTTTGAACGCATCGTAACCGACGTTTCGCGCCTCTTTTGGGTGCTTATACCTCCAAGTTCGGTAGGCTCTTCAAGAAATCTGGGGGGGCTAGTCTTTCCTACTAGCACATCGTTGGGTTGAACTACGGCTTCTGGATTCACAAACCCATCTTCATCCAAGTTCGCGTAGACTTCGGGGCCGCGCGCCCCTCGAACTTCTGCATCGGGTATCTCGAATTTGTCTTCTTGTCCTCCGGGATATCGTCGTTCCTCTGCTTCGTAAGTGCGGAAAAAGTGGCTTCTGCCTAATCCGCGCTCGATTGAGCTCTTGTTGATGATGAGCGCATCTTCGATATTGTATCCTTCAAAGGATTGAACAGCTACTACAAAGTTCTGTCCGGAAAGCCTGTCGTCAAAGCCTACCGTCTCCATAGCGTTTGTTTTTACGAGGCCAAGTTGTGGATAATGTAAATAATGTGATCGAGTATCTGGTCTCAGCTTCCAGTTCGCGCACGAGGCGCCGAGCGACTGCTTAATCATGCCGGCACCCATAGTGTTGCGAGGCGATGCATTATGCTCGGGGTAGGGAACTAGTCCTGTGGCGATTCCTAAGATGAGTGATGGATCAATCTCGAGATGAGTGTGTTCAGCAGTAAGGTCCTCCGGATTTACGGCAACATATATATTCTCCTCCTCTTCCGCGTCGATATATTCAATCAAGCCGTTATCTATTAGATCGTCAAAAGAAAGCTCTCCGCGTTTAAGCTGGTCGATATAGTCTTCAGTAATTAGTGGCGCCCCTCCCTCAACGATTATGAGTGGTCTTCGCGCTCTTCCAGAATCAGTATTTATGTTAACCTCATTCGTATCTTCGTGAAACGCAATATTTACCAGATGTGGGAGCTCTCCACGTCGCCTTTTTGTTCGAAACTGGTTAACAAATAGTCTTGCATCGCTGTGCGTCCCCTTTAAGGCGCCATCTACGTAAATACGGGCTTCAGTCATTTATCTCTCCTCCGGCACGAGTTCACGTCCGATAGGCGTGTAGCCAAGTTCTTCTAGCGCTGACAGGACAGTGGTCTCGTCTTCCAAAGCTGTAGAAAGTTCCACCTGCTGGGCGAAGTTCTTAACGAGCCCACAGTTAGGTCCTTCAGGCGTTTCGCTTGGACAAATGCGGCCCCATTGCGTTGGATGCAGGTCACGGGCTTCGAAATGCGGTTGCGCGCGAGATAGCGGTGAAATGACTCTTCTTAAATGTGATAACATAGCCATATAGTCAGTGCGGTCTAACAGTTGCGATACGCCTGTTCGCCCTCCTACCCAATTTCCTGTTGCAAGAGGATGAGTGAGCCTCTCCGTTAGTACGTCGGCCCTTACTGCAGTCAATACATTGAGCTCGCGATTTCTCATGTCTGCACGCTCGAGTTGATACTTTATGTCTCTCGTTAGTCGACTAAATGACACACGAAATAGATCCTCCATAAGATCGCCAGCAAGTTTCAAGCGTTTGTTTGCGTAGTGGTCCTTATCGTCTTCTCCACGTTTGCGCAGAGCTAATTTGAAACATGCTTCTGCCATTCTTCCAAGAAAGTGCGCTTTGACTAACCGTGTTTCGTCCTCGGATAAGAGGGGGTCGTTGAGATGTGGCAGGAGATAACGATCGACCACATAGTTAGACCTTTTTGCTTGATATTCAGTAGCTTGGCCGGCAGCGACCTTCTCGCCTAGCTTTTTCATTGCCGTTTCTTGAATCTTCTGGTACAGCTCATCAAGTGACTCTCCTTCGTCTTGGGTGAACTCCTGAGCTTCTTCAATGTTCTCCAGCATGAACTTGATAATTTCTGGATCATTAGACACGGATTGGACGATGTCTTGATCAGTCACTACGCCGAGCGCCCTTACTAGCATGACGTAGTTAATCCTTCCAGAAACGGAAGGGAACGACACCTCTAAAATCGAATCACGACCTCTTTCCACCATTACGAGAGCTTTGTAGCCCCGCCGCTGCGAAAAAACCTTAGCAACCTCTATGCGGCCCCCATAGCGTTCATCATACTCTGCAAAGATTTTGTTCGGCGCGAGGTCTTCGAGGGTAATTATTACTCTCTCTGAGCCGCTCACAATAAAGTATCCCCCAGGATCTGCGGGGTCTTCTCCGAGTTTGACCATCTGATTCTCGGAGAGCTTTGAAAAGTTGCACGCCGTGGAGCCCACCATAATCGGCATTAATCCAACTTCGACCTCTTCTGGCTCTTTTTCTATTTCCCCTTGTATAAGCGTCATTTCTAGAAAAATTGGAGCCGCATATGTAATATTTCGAAGCCGTGCTTCAGTGGGGTAAAGCTCTTCGAGTGAACCGTCTGCTTCGCGAACTTTTGGGGTGTCGACTCGAATCCGCCCTAGCTTTACAATTAGGCCTGGAACGTCAGTTTCGATCACCGCCTGTTCATCAATAACCTTCTGCAGCGCCCGTTCGATGAAATCGTCAAAAGAATTGATATGATGTTGTGCGATTTTTTCTCGTGTAAAATAGCTTCTCGAAATTACCTGTCTATCTATCAAATTCTCACCCCATCTTCGTGTCGATCACAAGACGGCATGAAACGGCTTCTTCTGCCGTTAGACTGCGGCGTCTTATTTTTATTACGTTGTCTTTTCGCGCACCAATCTCTTTGCACGCAGGATCGGTTACCAATATTTTAGGTAGTTGCTTGAGCTCGATACCATATCGAGCTAGTAACTCGTTCACTTCTTCTTCTGACATGATTGTGTGTTCGGGCACCATCTCATGCTTTAGAACGTTTAGGTTTTTCATGCGCCCCCCAGGCTGTCTCCCCAATAACCACTATGAATAATTTCAGAAATACATCACTAACTGAGCGATAATCTTCGTCTGTTGACATTTGGAGGTTTGCTGCGTCTTTAGATCGGCTGCTAGAGAAGACGGGCTCGAAGGGATTTGAACCCCTGACCGCCTGGTATCTCTCCTAAGATTTTGGTTAAAAGCCAGGTGCTCTGCCTAACTGAGCTACGAGCCCCTAAAAGTTCGATACAGTGTTCTAACTGATTAACAACTTTTTCACAATTAGCGATAGGCAAACCTCACTGTTCTTTATATAAGTTACCTTAATTTAAAACTTTCCTTGCCTGCACTAAGGAGCTTCAGAAATAGCAGACCACTTCTATTTTCGCGAATCTTAAATATGCCAACGAATATTAATCATAGCTGAATAATTTAGCTCAGTGTCGGTGGTTAGGTATGACTAAGGTAACAATAAGTTTAATAAAAGCAGATGTTGGCGGGTTTCCAGGACACGCGACAGTTCATCCTCAGCTCTGCGAAAAAGCAGAGGAGTTTCTCCTCGAAGCGACACAGACCGGCTTGATTGCTGATTTTAGGGTCATGGCGTGTGGCGATGATCTTGAGCTTCTCATGGGGCATGCCAGAGGCGAAAATGATCCGGAAGTCCACGGACTCGCTTGGAAGATCTTTACTACGTGCACGGATGTTGCTAAGGTCTTAAAGCTATATGGCGCGGGCCAAGACATGTTGAAGGACTCGTTTTCAGGAAACATACGCGGAATGGGTCCAGGTGCCACGGAAATCGAGTTCACAGAACGAATAGGGGAGCCCCTTGTTGCATTCATGATGGACAAGACCGAACCCGGTGCTTTCAATCTTCCAGTTTATAAGATGTTTGCTGACCCGTTCAACACGGCCGGATTGGTGATCGATCCAAGCATGCACGGTGGTTTCAAGTTCGAGATATGGGACATTAGAGACCATATGCGCGTCTTTATGGATTGTCCCGCCGAGATGTATGACATGCTGGCCCTCATCGGCGCCAAAAGTAGATACGTCATAAAGCGGGTATTTCCAAAAGAGGGGGGCAAATTGCCGTCCGACGAGCCAGTCGCAGCTGTAAGTACCGAGAAGCTGTATGAAATCGCTGGCGAATACGTAGGTAAGGACGACCCAGTAGCGCTCGTGCGGTCTCAGTCTGGATTGCCAGCCCTCGGCGAGGTTATCGAACCATGGACGTTCCCTCACCTTGTTAGTGGATGGATGCGAGGTAGTCATAATGGCCCGGTCATGCCCGTCGCCTTTGAAAATGCTAAGTGTACTCGCTTTGATGGTCCTCCGCGTGTCATCGCGGCTGGATTTCAGATAGCTAACGGGAAGTTTGTTGGGCCTGTGGACCTCTTCAACGATCCTGCATATGATGCAGCTCGCGATGAGGCAAATGTCATTGCGAACTACATGAGGCGGCACGGACCTTTTGAACCACATCGGCTCCCGCTTCAGGATATGGAGTATACGACCCTCCCTAAAGTGCTCAGGAGGCTTGAGGACCGGTTTGAACGCGTGGACTGACTTGCGAAAGAAAAATATCGAGGAAGTTCGATATAGCTGATTTTATGAGCCAGCAATCGCAGATTATAAGCCAAATGCGTTATTGCGCCGTGCCCTCTGAAAAGTCGTAGCGGAACAGAGGCGATTGATATAGAAGAGATATGGATTGAGAAATACCGTCCTCGTAAGCTAAAACAAGTTATTGGACAAGATCACGTCGTTAAGAGACTTGAATCCTATGTTAAACTAAAGAACATGCCGCATTTAATGTTTGCAGGGGCTGCGGGGACGGGAAAAACCAGCGCAGCAATCGCTTTGGCTCACGAACTTTACGAAGACGACTGGCAAAGCAATTTCACGGAACTAAATGCGTCTGATGAACGGGGTATTGAAGTTGTTCGCAACAAAATCAAAAATGTTGCTAGGACAGCTCCCGTGAGCGCACCTTTCAAAATTATTTTTCTGGACGAGGCTGATTCGCTCACGCCAGACGCTCAGTCGGCCTTGAGGCGAACAATGGAAAGTTATAGTAGGTCGTGTAGATTCATTTTGTCGTGCAACTATTCTAATAAAATCATTGAACCGATACAGTCGAGATGCGCCGTTTATAGATTTACACCTCTCGATCCGAATGATGTGCAAGCACAGCTACGAAATATATCTAGAGAAGAACACGTAGCTATAAGCGATGAAGCTTTAAAAGCCATTAGTGATGTAGCCGGCGGAGATCTACGTCGTGCGATTAATACTTTACAGTCTGCAGCTTCTATTGGAAAGGAGATCGATCGGGAAACGATCTATCAAATAACTGCAACCGCCAATCCACAAGCTATTGAAGACCTTCTATCCGCGTCTGTTGAGGGAAAGCTATCAAGCGCCCTATCTTCGTTGGACTTGCTTCTTTTAGAACAGGGACTTTCTGGGACGGAAGTAGTAACGCAAATCCACAAAGCACTCTTAGATCTTAATATCCCTGACCAGTTGAAAGCTCAGTTAATAAATAGTGTTGGAGAGACTGATTTCAGACTCAGTGAAGGCGCTAACGAGACGATACAACTAGAAGCCCTCATAGCAGAATTTGTGTTGTTAAGTCAAAGAAATCTGTCAGCGCCCACATAGAAAAGAACCTCTCTTAAGCGGCCTCAAAACCGCCGAATTCTTTTTTTTAAACTTGAGTTTGAGTTGGCGCCAGCATCACCCGCAAGTGATAGCAGGATGTGCACGTAAAAGGGGTTTATACGTAGGGTTAACGAAAAACTTTCAAGAACTGTTACGTTTGGCGAAGCCTTTCACCTGTACATTTGTAGAAAATCAATCGTTCGAAGCCACAGAAACCTTGAAATA
>PMYA01000169.1:1590-3482 GCA_003170935.1 Methanobacteriota archaeon | reverse complement strand
TTTAGTATTGCCTCGAGACGGGCGGTAATTATCATATCAAAGTCGTTAAGCGATAGCGCATGTGGGACCTGTATAACATCAGTAACTTCTTGCATCCCCAGGGATTGCTTAGGAATATACCAACGCAAACCGTGTCCTGGGATGTCACTTGCTTCGCGTTTTACCGCGTTCAGTTGACCGCTTCTAATGCGGCGTCTTATTGTGTCAGTAGACACGCTGAGCACGTCGGCTACTTCTTCGATCGTATAATAATCAGGGCCCGCGTCTATTTCGTGCATGTGCATCTGCCTATGCAACCGCCTATGCTTATTTGCCTATGCAGCGGTGCATATGCAAGCGACTATGCAAATGTCTATGCATGCCGCCTGGCGGGTGTTGCATATGCAGTGCCTAGACATAAACATTTTGTTTTCGTATCGAATGACCATTCATATGAAGGAGAAACAGGAAGTTGATTCGCAATTGGGATCGAAAGCCACACCAGAGAAGCTTCGCTTGACAAAGGATTAATATCGCTTGAACGATAAGATCTATATAACTTAATCTCTTAAATGAACCATTTATTTTAGTCGTAACAACTGATGTGATTTGCCGATGGAAAGAAAACCCCTATCACACAAACCACTTGTTGAAGCAGTATTCGAGCTACGGTGGGGTCTGAAAGAGGTTCAGCAGGCGACCCCAGTAGCTTCCCAGCAAGTCATAATAGGTTCTCAACAGGGGATCAGCATAGATCCGAACTACAAAATAATGGTCGGCAGGCTATACGAGAGAATTAAAGACAAATATCCAATCACTCAACCGCTGCCGACGGCGGCCATACCAGACGAGATTGCAGGATATGTCGTACGACAGCGATTTAGGCCTGGAGAAGGCGAGTGGCCTGTCGTTCAAATAGGCCCAGGAATTTTGACTCTAAACGAAACGGAAAAGTACGTTTGGGATGACTTTAGTGGTAGGATTCCTCATATATTAAATGCATTTTTTGAGGTTTACCCCCCCGAAGATCTGGATGTTAATGGGCTGCTCCTGCGTTATATTGACGCAATCGATTTTGATTTTGGCAAGGAAAACATCTGGGTTTTTCTAAAGGAACTCTTAAAAACCGGAGTAAACGTCCCTGAAAGCTTGTTTGATGGGACTGGGATTAGTGAGACGCCTTTTGCTCTTGATTTGCGATTCTCTTTTGCTTCTTCAATGCCAAAAGGTGCGATGCACCTTAGATTCGCAAGAGGAGCAAAAGGCACTGTAGAAGCGCTAGTAATGGAAACGATGGTCCAATCAATTGAGGCAGACGCTCCAAAAACTTGCGGAGAGATTATGGATTGGGTGCAGGATGCGCACGATTTAGCGGAAGATTGGTTTTTTAAGTTGATAGAAGGCGAACTACAAAGGAGGTTTGAGTAATGGCCCTAAAAATCGAGCCCCAAGAGTCAACTTTTCGTCAGAATGTTGAAAGTGTCGCTAACTATCTCCTTCAAGGAATACGTCCTAGCCCAGCTGATGTGGTCCAAGATAGCGAAGCGCAAGACACAGTGCCGCACAGTTGCGGCACTGCAATTGGCCGTTTGGTAGAAGGACGAGTCCCACAGACATATAAGAATGTAGTAGACCTTTTTGAGCCAAGAATCCAAGCTCAAGATGTTCAACCCGGTTTTGAGGTCGGGACAGCTGTTCGGTGGGCTTTTTCGGACCGAACGCTGACCTCTTTGACCGTCTTTAGAGGGATGTGGAAGACGGCCTATAAAACGCCGGCACTTTCATCCCCCTTTGTCCTAGGGTTTATAGATGTAATGGGGAGGAATTTGCCAAGAGGGTCACTGCCGGGGGTCACTGACAACATCCAAGACCTTACATACGTGCAGCCCTTTCGGTTATCTCCAAAGAGGCGA
>PMYA01000169.1:0-1570 GCA_003170935.1 Methanobacteriota archaeon | reverse complement strand
CCGCTGCCAATTGAACCTGAAGATCTATAAGGCGCGTAATGGAAACCCCTCCTTGTTTGTGGTATACAGAAGCAGAAACAAATGCTCAGCTTATGCAAGGTGAGTTGGTCTTCTCATGCCCTACGCTGGTAGCTGTTGAAAACAACTACGATCAAGTCAATAATCCAAAAGCCGACGTCGAGTATTACGACGTAGTCATCGTGAGCCAATCTTGCAGCTTGAGTGAAAAGCAATGTAATGCTCAGCCCGTACTTGTTAGTTCTTTTGGCACGCCTCCGGCTTACTTCTGCAAACCCGAGTACAAAAAAATGTTTACGGCTGACTACATGGAAGGGTTGCGAAAAAATAGAAGTTTCGATTTTTGTCTATTGAACAAATGTCCAGGGCATGACTTCTTTCCTGCTGATTATCTCATTGTTGATTTTCGGGACACATTTTCAGTCCCTTATGAAATCGTGTCACGTGCTGCAAAAAAAAGGCAGAGAATACAGCTGCAGTCACCTTATAGAGAGTATTTATCCCAAGCATTGGCGAGATTCTTGACAAGGGTAGGAATGCCAAATGAAGCAAAAATACCAAAGTTCACTGAAACGTGGTCTCAGTTACAACCTGCATGGGAAAAAGAGACTGAAAAACTAAAGAATGCCCAAACCGCTAAATAATACAGCACGACGACCAAAACAACTGCAGAGTTAACTTTACACACACGAGGAGACGGGTCTCCGAGTTGAGGGCGTCAAAAATCTGCGAACGCGTGCGTCGTGAGAATTGGCGCTGAGGATAAAAAAACTCTCATTAATCTAGCAACCCTCACCTGCCCGAGCTCATCGGGGTAGTCACGAAGAGCTGTTTCGAGCGCTCCTTTGAGCGCCGAGAAGAAGTAACTTTCATGTTGTGCTACCAAACTTAATTGCCCGCGCCTGTGCTTTTATTGCTTTTTAGCCGAAAAACTTTTGTCGAAGTGCTCTACCAGTTGGGAAGCCTACCGACCTGTAAGACTGCGTGCATGATGCCTGGATTCCTGATTAGGCACGGCAAGAGGTGCGATTGCACCAGTGCCGCGAATATGGGCCGGGCGTATGACAAGTATTGAGCGTGAAGCACTTTGCGAGCCATCACTCCATGGTTGTTGCTGCAGCGGAGGAACGGGGCCTGTCAGTCAAAGGAAATCGCGATTTGACGATATCTGCTATGCGTTGTCGACTGCTCAAGCGGAAGACGTTAAGGGGTTTGTAGTAACTACCATACGAATCGGCCAGACCGCATGCTCCAAGTCTGACAGAAGGAGCGACAACGCGAGCTTCGGCAGCATAAAGTTCGCTTACAAGTCTAGATTTTTATAGTAACGTGCCCAAAATTGCGATATTGGGAGATAGATATTGGCCCTGGGGCCTCCGTTGTTTGTAGACCCTTTTTCTTATCCTATTAGGATGATCCATGTTCAACTTGAAGCTCTATTTCGGTGAAAATATTTTTAGATCGTTTTTTTAATTAATGGCCTTTTGGGCTTGTGTATTAGTGATGTATTAATTAAGTCAATTTGTGTATGATTTTGAACTGTTTGATTTTT
>PMYA01000067.1:3466-6412 GCA_003170935.1 Methanobacteriota archaeon | reverse complement strand
TTCGCAGTGTAGAACGCGGCAGGGGACGTGGCGTCGATTTTTACATATGTCCGCCTGACTCAGTTGAACGGAAAGCGCTGTTAGATGCGCTTAATGATTTAGTTGTTCAAGCGTCGAGATGCTTGCCAAACTCGATGGCAACTCACTGGAGAGCTGAGGCAATAGGCAGGCAAGCTGGTATAGTCCATGCACTTGACGCGACCGGAGTCGGCGAGGTGCCTCTGACGCAAAAGAAGGTGAGGCGCTGAACGGCTATCAGGACAGAGGCAAAAAACAAGAGATGAACAACCCCTTCATCCTAAAAGTTTTGGGTGGCAGCAAGCAGTTTCAGCACTATCGCTGTATCGCTTTCTGAGAGTGTACCCATACCGCAAGACGGCGTGAAAAGAAATCGTTCACGTAACAGATTTTCAGCAATCCCTTTGCCGACAAATTCTTCAATAAGGCTTTCGTGTTTTGCCTTGAAGCTATCGGGCGTTTCTGTGCGCAGTTTCTCGACGTCACCGGTCGGCACCAGACCGGAAGCCAAGATCCCGCCGCGTTCCAAAAAGGCCTGAATTTTGTCAGGATAGAGCGCCACTTTAGCGCCATAAAAATACGCGTCAAAGGCAATGATGTCAATCTTGGTACTGGCAAGCAGGCCCCAATCCATGTTGCCGCAGCAATGAACGCCCACCAACGCGCCAGCTTTGTGAGAAATTTCACAGACTTCATTTAGTCCCTTAATCACATCTTCATCCTTAATCATCATGTATGCGGCCGTTCCTAACGCTGAAAGCACCGGCTCATCGAAGAAGATCACCACTTGCTCAGTGTAAGGCTGCAATTGCTGAATTTGCCAGAGCGCTTTCATGCCGATGCCTTTCAGCACAATGTCGCGATACTGTTCGTCGAACCAGACCGAGCGGCGTTCCTGATCCACCAGCCCTAAACCGAACGTAAAGGGGCCTATAACCTGCCCTTTCAGAAATGGAAGTTTTACATTGGCAGCGGCAAACTGTCGCAACATACTATGCAGGCCGGCTGCGTACTCTTCGGAAATCGCAAAGGCGTCCACGTGCTCCGAGACAAGGTTTTCATAAAACTCAACCATGGCGTTAGGAAGGTCCTCATCTACCTGCACCCAGATGCGCTTCGCGACCTCATCAACTCGAATGCCCGGAAACGCTTCGGTGTACTGAGGAATCAATGCTTCCTTAAATGACCGTCTCGGCAACTGTGGCCAGGCTGGAATGGTGAGTGGAACTTGTTCAAGCGCCAGAAGAGCCTCTTTGGGGGTTAAATGGGGCATACTGCCTATCATGGTCGTCTGGTGTGTTGGAAGTGTAGACATCGTAATAGATTTCTTATAAGCGTTTTATAGCTTTCAGCTGTTCTATTTTTTGCTGCGGTCTATAATTGTTAAGGCGGTGTAACCATCCTAGTTCAAAAAGGTTCAATGCTTAGTCCAAAATAAATTCATGTTACATTTTATCGGGGCTGTCGTTTAACCATCCGGGCCGGCATCTTCTTTAAATGTGCACTTCCTCAGATTGACCAAAATTTCGGGGGCGATTTGGTCATATTTGACGCATTTTGTACCTTGCTCGTGGAGCTTACAGAAATAACATTGTGGTATCATAGCCGTCATAATCCGGGCACCTCCTGACCGGCTAGCCAAGCGTATAACAAAACCGTTATTGTATGAGCTAGACTAAATATATTTGGCGCCTGGGATTTTATGAGAAAATCAACGTCTCATAGTTGCTCTTTGCGGCGATGAGGACCGTCTTCACTCTGTAAGTACGTTTACAGGGTGTTCTGTGTTCATTTTTAAAACTAAACCTGTAAAAGCCCTTTGTTGAAACTATAGAGTTCACACTATCATCTATATAGGATACCTGCAGTGGAAACGAACGTGGCCTTTAAATGAAAAATAAGCCACATAAATAGTTTCTCGTTTAACCTTCACCGAACATTTTATATGTGGTCAACTATAGCTTTTATTACAACGTAATAAGCATACTCTAGTCCGAAACTGTTCGAATGGTAGATACTGTTGCTAATATTTGAGTAATACAGTTTAGATCGTGAGCAAAGATTACGATTTGATTTTGACTCTAACAGAACATTGCCAGTCTGAAAGGGAGGTTGATTTTTTATGGACAAGATCCGTTTTGCCTTGCCATGTGTGCTAGCACTCCTTCTGGTAGCAACAATAACGGCGCCCACAACCGCGGCTTCTACTCAGTCCACAGCGACGCAGACACACCCTATTGAATATCAAATTGGCTGTGGGCAAGCGATGATATGGGATGGCTCGCTTGAGTACTTTAAAGAACATGGGTTCTCTACTGTCCATCTGGTCGTTCGAGATCAAAATACGTACCAAGCAGAGCTTGCAAAGATCAAATCACTCGGCATGAAGGGGATTATTGATATCGAAATCCCCATTTGGGACGGCGGCAAGAAGAAGAACGTTCCAATTGAACAATTTGCTTCGTACTTTAAATCCCTCAAAGCCGCAGGCTGGGAATATGTCGCTTCCGAAGGAGGTCGTCAAGGTGACGCAAATTACATCGCGCAATACTTTGCGGGCTACGTTAACTACAACTGCGACCAGTGCGGCTTATGGAAGAACATGCACGTACAGTCAGGCACGGTAGTGAACAGCTGGGAGAGCTTTTATCCGCAGGAATGGAAGTATATCCAGCAGGGAACAAAAGAATCGGCCGCGTTAGGTAAGGAGAACGGAATTCTTGCTGGTGTGTGGGGTGGATCTAGTAATCCCATTCGCCAAAACTCGCTGAGTGGCGGTTCACCGAACTATAAGGAGATGTTAGACTGGTCATATGCGAACGGGGTCGGTTTCAACCACTTTCATGTATGGTGCAGTATAAATTCGAATGGACTAGCTTCATACAAACAGTTGGGATTTGAGCAGATCGTCACCGAGCTGCAAAAAAC
>PMYA01000067.1:0-3415 GCA_003170935.1 Methanobacteriota archaeon | reverse complement strand
ACCAACAGCAACGCCAACGCCACAATTGGCAAAAACAGTTAACGTCATAGCTGGCGCTACTTCGACGCCCTCACAAGTGACAGCCTCTAAGCAAGCATCTGCTACAGCAAGTGTTTTAAAAGTGCCAGACAACCGCTCGGTTTTAGAGCTGTCTGTCCCCACAGCTCAAAATAACAGCACCGCGAGCTTACCGCCGCAGTCCATACTCGAGTTCTCATTATTAGGAGTTGGCGCACCAGCGCTTATTGCAGGGGCCATTTATATTCTTATGAGAAGAAGATAAATCGGATAACGAGGTACCTCTTGACGCTAAGCTGAAATTCCGGGTCAAATCGAGCCATTCAGTCGTCGTAAAGAACAAAATCGCAACTAAAACAATAACAAAAGCTAGCTCTGCTTTTTTAGTTTTAAGTTACGTTCAACTGACTCGAGAAACTTTTTTGAGCCTCAGTTATCGTGAGAAAATAATACCCGATCCACTCTCCGATTGGTCGTGCATGTATCTGAAATGCGCACAGTTCATAACGGGTTTGGTTGTTTTTTTTTTAAGCAGAGCACTAGTTCAGAGGCACAAAACTCAAGCATAATAAGCTCCGCCTGCCACGTTACATTCATCTTGAAAAACGTTTAGATGCAGCTGGGTCGGTCTGAATCTCAATAGCACGGCGCACCTTAATGAGCGTAAATAATTAGGTGAATGTGAACGCCGAGAACCAGGGCGATAAGCCATACTTCAAGGGCAAGCCACATTACGTTCTTGCGTTTTGCAAAGGGGCGGATTACGCGCCCGACTTCGGAGTTGACGTAGACAAAGAGCGCGATCAGGAAAAGCCCTAGCGTGTGATGGACAAGGAACTCAGGATAGAAAAAAGGAATCGGGGAGACATTTTCAACGTACCCGAGCATCGATGGCAGCATTATCGCCAATGTTGTTACGATTTGTACGACAACGGCCCCTCGTACTATCGTGCAAACGAATGACTCTTTTTTTGCGTGCGAGGTAGACTAAGCCAAAGACTAAGGCAATAAGCACGAGCTGCGCGATAAGGCTTGCTGTCGTTAATGTTCGTATATCAATTGCCATACGGCCTTTCTATGTATGAGTCCGTTTGGTGCCACTATGTCCTCGAGCAGTTAGACTACAAAACTTGATTGCGTTACAAGTTGTTTATCCGAATAGCGGATCAAAAAGGATTTTGGCAGAAAAGCCACCCCTAGAAGCCACTATCGCGTATACTTCGTGATTAATGAGCTTTGTGCCGCACTCAATGCCAGGGCCCCCGTTGAAGACCTCGACCAATATAAAGATCCAGACGCCCTAGAGAATCAGACCGATCATATGACATTCGCTAGCAGTTTGCGAACGGCTATGCAGGGGTGACGGATTCTGCGTTGTATCTGTCCACTATTGTGCTTCTATACTTTATGAGCGTCTAACACACCCGGGGCACTGGATCACCTAACGGTGCGTCAACAAAGCGAGTTCCGCCTATCGGCGTCTTCATCAAAACCCTATGGCCTTCATTAACCGTACCGATGATCGCAGCGTTCTTCCCGTACTTCGTCTTTCTAATAGCAGCGAGCACCGCTTCTGCACTCTCCGCTTCAACGCCGACAATCGCCTTGCCCTCGTTAGCCACTTCAAGCACATCGATGCCAAGCATCTCAGCAGCTGCTCTAATAGATGGATTAATCGGCAACTGCTCCTCTTCAAGGAGGATCTCAACGCCGCCTTTATGCGCCATTTCGTTAAGCGCACTCGCAACGCCACCCCGTGTCGGATCCTTCATAGCCGTTATTGCAGCCCCATCTGCCGCGTCTAACGCGGCCTTTACGGTGCCCCAGATCGGCGCAACGTCAGAGCGCAGTTCGGTCCTAAAGTGAAAGTCCTCCCGCTTAGCGAGCACGGCAATCCCATGATCGCCAATCGTGCCGGTAATGATGATTTTGTTCCCCAGTACAAGGCCGCAATCCCGTACCGGTTTTTCTACAAAGCCGATCCCTGCAGTGTTGATGATGATCCCATCGAGCGCCCCCTTTTCCACGACCTTCGTGTCACCCGTCACGATCGCCGTATCGACCTCCTGGGTCGCCTCATCCATCGACGCAACGATCTTGCGTAAATCGCTGATGGCGAACCCGTCCTCCATAACGATCGCACTCGTCAGAGCAAGCGGTGCTGCGCCCATCATCGCAAGATCGTTTACGGTTCCAGACACTGAAAGCCGCCCGATATCCCCTCCGGGAAAGAAGATGGGCTTAACGACATGCGTATCCGTCGTAAAAACGAGGAAACCGCCTTGCGCGAGCGGAATGGCAGCCCCATCATCTAATGATTCCAAACCAATGCCGCCGGCGTTCTTATTTTTGATCTTCGTCAAAACGCCAGCGATCAAATCGTTCATCATCTCGCCGCCTGCGCCGTGAAGCAGGCTGACGTTCTTATCGATCTTTGTGCGTTCAGTTCGCATGATCCAATTGCCTCAGTCTTTAGCCCTCGTCTTCGAGTTCGACCTCAAGATGCTTAACAGAAATGTCCCTGCCAGAAAGCAGCTCGTAAAAGCCCCCACACTTAGGACAGACATAATCCTCGTCGCCCAACGCGCCCTCAAAGCCGCACATACACTTGGCAACCGCTGGAATCGTTTCGACAATCATCTCGGCGCCCTCAAAGGGGCTGCCCTCAGTGATCACTTCAAAGGAGAACTTAAGCTGCTCAGGGTTAACCATCGCGAGCTGCCCCACTTCAACGGTTACCGAGATAAGCCGTTTCACCGGCTGGCTTTCGACCGTTTCCTTCACAACGTCGACAATGCCGCACGCAAGACTAAACTCATGCATTTTCCTGCTCGAGCTTTTCTATCTCCTTAAAAATCGCCAACGTTTCCAAAGCGTCCTCTTTGCTAAGCTTCTCAATGGCGAATCCGACGTGGATTAACACGTAGTCCCCGGGAGTGACGTCCTCGACGAGGTCCAAGCTTATCTCCTGTTCTAAACCGCCGTAATCGACGACGCCCTTATTCCCTTCGACCTTAATAATTTCGGCAGGAATTGCCAAACACATGTAGATTGACTCCTATAATAAGCATCGATAAGAAGCTCGCCGCGAAACCCGCTCACGAGAACACCACGAAAGCTTCCTTTCACTACATAATTCTTTCCCGCGAGCCATATATAGCTTACCTCGCCCGCTCGACCACCAACGCGCTAAAAGTTTTTTAATGAGGCGCTCTCTATAGTTATTGTCAAGCAACCAAGCGTAAGACCGTAGTCCTTTTGACGTTTTGTCCGTCGCGAGGCGGAGATATGCCAGCATGAGCAACCCAGTCGAATCATTGAAACGCTATGAGTTTAAGCGCGTCATCGAGAACCTCGAAGGCAAAAAGGGACAAGCGACCGAACTTATCACCATCTA
>PMYA01000062.1 GCA_003170935.1 Methanobacteriota archaeon | reverse complement strand
GAGCTCGCGATAGCGGTCGCCGTGGCGGTCCTTGGCATCGGTTCGGGGCAGGCGGTTGCCGCTGTCATAGGGCCGTTGATTGGAGTACCCATTATCTAAGCTTGGTCAACGTTGCTCTGTGGTTTTCTACACGCTACTTCAGCCCTACTGGTGATGCTACATAGCTCTTAAGCAGCGCTATGTACTAGAAGAGAATCCAACAAGCAAGCGGAGCCTAATACAGGCTCCGAACCCGCAAGACAGGAGCCCTGGACAGACCATGGGCCTCTCATGTGTGAAGCCCCAAGAAAGATTGTTGCGTTATCGTCACTGTGCTACGTCTTTACAGAGTTGCGCCAAAATGTACCGCAACGGCCCCGTATGTGGGATTTATATATGATTTTGAAAATGAGAATAGCCGTATACGTCCCCTTCTTGGGTTGCAAAGCCAGCTCACGCCAGCAAAAGCAAAAAAGCTCACTTTCTCGATGCTCCTGTCTCTGGGAGTGCCCCACAAGCTGAGTCAGCCCAGTTGATAGTATTGGTTGGGGGAGAGAAAGAGCTATTTAATGATGCCAAGCCAATCTTTAGTGCTATAGGTAAAACTGTTTACTACCTAGGACCTGCTGGCAATGGATCACGCATGAAGCTGGTTATTAATACGCTCTTGGGTTTGGGTGCTCAAGCTCTCGCGGAAGCGCTACTTTTGGGCCAAAGAATGGGCATGAGTAAGGACAAAATGATAGAAGTGCTTGGTGATACGGCCGTAGCATCGCCAGCTCAAAAGGCGAAGATGCAAAATGCTCTAGCTAATGACTACCCGGTTACTTTTTCTCTTGCCAATATGTATAAAGATTACGGCCTTATTTTGGAACAAGCGCACAATACAAATACCCCGATGCCTGCAACTGCAGCCGCACAGCAGGTTAGTGCTATCGGTATGGCACGGAAGCTAGACGTAGACTTTGCGGTGGTCGTACGCGTACTAGAGGAAATCACTAAAACAGCATAAATAAGAAAGCTTACTCATTTTGCTCTAAGCGATCTCAGAAAGTTCTGGGAACCGTGCGGTGATGCCGTTCAATGGGATAGATCTAACCGAGCGTACATTCTCACACATGGGGTTTGAGGAGTTCTTGGCGGCACTACAAACATCCGTTGCCAGAACACGTCTATGATGTATATGCAATATTGGAAGGACGTTGAACTCATCATTTCCTGACAAACCAGCAAAAACTCAAACTCCACTCCATCTCAAACTAAGCTACTGCGGCAGAACACAAGCCGACAAGATTTTCAGCAGCTAAGGTAGTTGCTGGACGTGACAAAGAAGAAGGTGCAGGCGGTGCTGAGTGAGGACTCGTAGCTGATGCTGCTTATGTGGCCACTCACTAGAGGTTTTTGTTGCAGATGAAAAAAGAAGGATGGATACGCGACCGTTCAGACGGCGTTGTGTAAACATGATCTTGTGTTTGACGCGTTGTGCAAATGCGTTCTTCGGATCGATCTCGAGCGCCTTATCGAAGCATTGAATCGCCTCCCGGTGGCGGCCTAACAGGCCAAGCGCGAGCCCTTTGTTCGTCCACACGATAACATCCTTCGGATCGATCTCAAGCGCCTTATCGAAGCATTGAAGCGCTTCTTGGGGGTGGCGTGACTTTACGAGCACAGCTCCTTTGTTCACCCACTCGTCAGCAGACGCTTTCTGCGTTGGTGCTTTGTCCGATTTGAACCTGGCGGGGCCGCTAACCTTTGTTTTTTGCCGTAAGAAGTACATTCAAAAGGTAGCGCTGTTTGCTGCTTGCAATTGCGTCGCGTGTGAAGCCATCTTGGAGACGGGCTCACTTATTTGCCTTCAGTTTTCTATTATCAGTCTTTGACCCAATCGGTTGCCTTGTTTAAGCTTTGGTAGAAATTCAAGTGTTTTTTCCGTCTCTTTTAAATACTGTGATGTCGTGACGCCTGAGCCAATGAGTTTAAACGCTTTTTCTTCTAGTCTCGTAGCCAAGGTAACCCCCCCGTGTTTTAGGCCGCGCGTCCAGCTTCCAGTCGGCTTTCTTACCCGCAATTGTGTAATCTCGGAATACGGTATGGCATAATTTTTTTTATTTGCACCAAGAATCTCTTCTGGGTTTGAAGTGCGAAATTCGCGCTCCGTCTTGCCCCGCGCGAGACCGGCCAACGGTCTTGTAACAAACCCAGTACTAAGAAGTTCCATAGCCGAACTCTCAGTTTCGGCCACAATAATTCGGTTAGTCGTGAATACCAACGATGTTCTGCTGCTCCCCCTCGTGCTTGTATTATCGATACAGCCCAGTATCTTATCGCCACCTCCACTTAAATCAGCGCTGCACCCTGCACAGAACTGCGCGTTTAAAGCGACTTTGCGACCACAGGCCGTACAGAATTTAAAGTTTGTGTCAGCCATAAGAATCCCCCCTGACAGCGTTGTCTCCATTGAGGCAACGTGTCGCCATTGTTTTAACCTGTACACTGTACTTCCTGGATGGTTTAAAGGTTGTTAAATAGACTTTGGGAAATCATACTTGTCAAACAGTTCTTTTGTTAAGTGAAACTTCCCAAAACAACGATATGACCCTCGTGATTCGGCTGGCGAGTGCGCTAAACCAAATTTTTCGACGTATCAATGTGCGCGGCGAACGACAATCTTTAAGCTGTCACGCCGCCGTTTTACGCTTTTGATTCGTCAAGGGGGGCGACAATATGATAAAAAAGTTGTTAGCTATCATCGTGCTGGTGATGGTTGCATCGTTATCAATAGCGGGTTGCACATCACCAACTAGCAGCAACCAAGCGGCAGGCAACGCATCACAAGCAGCATCAACGACAGCAAATACTACGACTTCTGCTTCGGCAACGCCGTCGCCTTCCATCGTTCCTACGCCAACACCAACACCAGCGCCGTCGACGACACCGACACCGACACCCGTGTCTCAAGTACCGACAGTGATATCTTGGCAGGTCATCCCGGTTGGCAGTCCGCTAGGCACGACGTCTGGCGTATCGTTTGGCATATATGCACAAGGAAAGCAGATTTGCCTTAACGGACTTACTGCCAGCGTTTCTGTTGAAGGTGGGCCATCAGGAATGGCGGCCGCATTCCCAGCAGTAAGCGGTTGCGACGTATCAATGGTGTTTAACTTTCCCACAGCCGGCATGTCACTCGGACAACACGCAGTCACCGCAAGCTTTGCAGGTAATGCACAATACGAGCCGTCAACAGCAACGGCGTACATTCACGTAATGGTGCCAACGACAGCGACAGCATCGTGATTGATGCTGTTCCTTTTTCAATGAGGAGATAGCGACGTAAGCACGCAAGCGCATTTCCTCAAGAGCAAGCGCCGAGCCGAGCGTTATCCGCTAGTCTGATAATTCCCAAAATGGAGATATTGGGAAATGACGCCTGACGCAGGCCCGTCCGTTGGTCTCCGTCCTTTTTGCTCTCCATGCTCTCCAGCTTAAGCCTTTATAAACCAACCAGGAAGAGAGGGAAAGCATATGGTCGAACCGCGGGACACTATTAAAATTGTAAATGTGGTTGCATCCACCGACATTGGACAAGAAATAAACCTCAAGCAAGTAACGCTTGAGTTAGAAGGCGCAGATTATGATCCTAAACGGTTTCCGGGCCTCGTTTACCGCACCAAGGACCCAAAGACCGCTGCATTACTCTTTCGGTCGGGAAAAATTGTCTGTACGGGTGCGAAAAGCATCGATGAGGTTCATAAAGGCGTTGAAAACGTATTTCAAAGTCTGCGAAATATCGGCATCGACGTCAAAGGAACGCCGGAGATCAAGGTGCAAAACATCGTCGCGTCAGCAGATCTTCACGCAGTGTTGAATTTGAACGCAGTTGCCACCGGTCTCGGGCTTGAGAACATTGAGTACGAGCCCGAACAGTTTCCCGGCCTCGTCTACCGTTTGTCAGATCCTAAAGTGGTGGTTCTTTTGTTTAATTCCGGCAAACTGGTTGTAACCGGCGGCCGAACGCCCGAAGATGCGGTTAATGCGGTCGATCGAATCGTTAAGGAGCTTAACAGCTTAAGCCTTCTACGCTGAATGATAATCTCCGAATCAGAGCGCTCAAAGGCACCGATTGTATCTGCGCGACCTTGAGGGTAGGGGTGTTCAGTATGTGCGCTCCTAGTCAGCGGATGAAGATTCTAGCCGTATTTTGAGCCCCTAATTTCAGCGATTGGGGCCCGTGCAGTGCTCCTTTTGCTGGCCGCTTAAAATACCTTTTTGTGGATTGGGTTGTGCACGCAACGGGATCTCATCACTTTGAACTTTGCTCCTCGCGATAACCGTCTCCGTAGATTTCAAGCACAGAAATCGCAAGCTTTTCTGCGTCGTGTGTGCACATCACCTGCTGCAGCACTTCAATGATCCGACGAAGGGGTGGCTCTGCAGCCTCTTCCGCGTCTTGGCGCCCACCCGGCCCTGCTAGAATCGACGTGACAAATGCCGCGAGGGTGTGGGCAAGCTGTTCTTTTAACTCAAGCGCAAACGTTCGCAGGTAGGATCCGTCAAGCCGTTCGGCCCTGCCGAGGCAGTAGCTGCACGCTGCTCCGTAAATAACCACATACCTTAGTTTAGCGTCTAGCCTGGTCCGTTCAGCGCTTTCTATTCACTCTTCCAGCGGTATTGTGCGGATATAAGCCGCGAAGAGGTTGTAGATGGCCTGTTTCTTGTCGCCTGTATCAATCTGGGGATGGATTGCGTGCACCAAGGTGCGTCTGTCCGATAGGTGATAATCCCGCGGCAAGAACGTGCCGAAAGTGAAAGAAAAAAGTGCAAAAAAGTTAGAAAACGCCACCAAAAACGCAGAATTGCCCGCCTTGACATGGCGGAGGTCGCCGGTTCGATCCGGCCGAGCCCATTCAGGCTCGTCTCCCTTTTGATTTTCGTGAAGTATTTGGTGTTGATTTAGAAGAAGAAGTGATTTTAACTTGTTAATCTCTGATTCAAGCGCTTTGAAGCGTCGGTTATACTCTGTTTCATCATCCGGTTTTACAACTTTCTGTTTGGGTTGTAAAACTATGTCATTATCTAGCACACTTTGCTTAGTGACAAGCAGAAACGCTCTTTTGCCATTCCGTTCAGTTTCAAAAATATCCGCGATCTCCCCGATAGTATAAGCAAGTTGTGAAGGGAGCCGAATTTGTGCATATATTTTGCCCTTTTTAGCTGAGAGCTTGCCTATCTTGGACTTACCAATATACTGCATATACCTACTACCTCAAATCAAAGGTTTTGTTCCGACATCCTTTGATCTTCTGCACCAATAATACTTAACCCCTCAGCGATCGCTTACGATTAAACTCATTGCCGCAGACTCTCTATTTGGCCGGTCCCAAACCGCAAAATCTACGAGACGTATGACAATTTAGATGCTGGATGAAGTTAATTGGCAAGCTTTTGCTTTTCATAAGTGCATATGTGCCACTATTCACTTTTGAAGCAGCGATCATAGTGCGCCCGCCGGGAACATTTACCGAAGCATTAATTTATGCGCTTTTGTTGATACTTTCAACTATTTCTCTTGGCAGTCTATTTTGGCAGTATCTGATTTGGCATGCAAAGGATCAAACGCCTCGCTTACTTACTAAACAGCAACCAAACAATAGTGGCATAAGGAAGGTACCTTAATTCCCTTCCTGTATCTACCAATATTCCGGTTTCATCGACTTCACTCAAAACGCCTTGTGAGGCAGCCCCATCCGCACTCAGTCCACGAAGTTTCTGACCTATCCTATTTTCTAACAACATTTTGACACCATCGCTCGCAAATTGATTCGCCCATTCAGTCTTTGAAAAATAAATCAAAAACGTAACACAGTGACAATAGACTTAAGTGTTGTCGTTTTGGTTGCGAGATTTCGATTGCTGTTCAGAGAAGCCATGTGAAATGCGCTTTTCATGCCATAAATCATGAAGTTTAGTGACAAGTCTGAAATGGAACTCTAGAATCAAAGGGAATCGAAAAAAGAAATAACGAGCTAGGAGATGCTGAGAGGTTGAACGGAACACTTCATACCGTTACGCATCATTTGTATTTTTGGCGTATCGTTTCGTAGTTAGCTTTGACTCCAAGTTCTTTCCAGAGTCCCGTTACCCATTTTTCATCAGTCAAGCTATAGTTAGAATAGTGAGTATAATACTTGACATTAACATCTCCCAAGTGGTCCAAGAAATGTGACCTGAACTGTTTCCCAACCTCGGAATTGCGAACGCCTAGAATTACGTAGACCGTCTTCTTTGTGGTGCCAATGTCTGAGATCTCCTCAAGAAAGAGAGAAACATTTTCGGTCACCACCTCAGGCGTCAAATAGTTTTGAACGTTTTTTGAATTCACTTCCTTAATTCCCTTGAACAGGTCGGTTAGATACGATCCGCGAAGAGCTGTGTCATTACAGGCAAACTTGAGTTTCCGGCCGTGCTTAAAACCTCTAAAGTTGGCCCAAGGTCCGTCTCGTTGAAATTCCCTTGACGCATTGTATGCAATGAATACATGTTTTGCGTTTAGTTCCTCGATGTGCGATTCAATTATCGTCGGATCGAGTTCATCTTCGTGATTCCAAATGGCCCAACTGGAGTAGTCGCCGTATTTCTCACTAAGTCTTTGAAATTCTGCTCTATCCATGGTAAAGAGTTACTTTTTTTCTCTGCAATTCCTATTCTTTTTTCCACTGAACAAAAAATAAACGTTAAAGCACTATCTCTCGCCCTTTCTCCGGAATAATTACGTTATCGTGGAGGCTTTGAAACACCTCAGGGTGCTGGGTATGCACCGGAATCAGTGTTTTCGGTTGCACCGTCTCGATCACGTCTCGTATTTCGTCGTAATTCAGGTGTCCTGACGCGTGGATTTGCGTGTAGGGATAGAGCCCAAAGTGCGTGAGCCAATTCTCAGCCTTCTTCAGATCCAACTCCATTTCGATATCGAATGGCTCGCACACACTCCGAATGTAGCAGCTGCCTTCTTCAGGCTTAATATCGATCAGCTCTTTCAGCTCAAAGAAGTCACAGCGAAAGATGTATTCGTCCGGATTTTCTCTTATATCTCTAGCGGACACCGCATTGTTGTGATCAAGGAACTCACGCTCCCAATAGTCATAATCCTCGCGCTGAATCTTCTCTGAGAACCGGTCGTCCTCGTAAACGCCCCACGTTTTTCGCGGGATGTACATTCGAATGTGATCGTCATCAATTCTTGGGGTTGCGATGCCGGACGCCCTGAAGAGTTCAAGCAAATATGCCTGCTTGAGGTTAATGACCAACGCCCTGTCGGTTTGCTGCGCGACCTGATAGAAGCTCTGCATCCGGTCGGTATCCCTAATGGGAAAATTAACGACTACAAGACCTTTAGTTTTGTCAACACGTTCTTTTGCGACTTCCTTGACCCGTTCTTCACTATCCGTTTCCGTCTTATCGATGCGAGTCCCTTCGCAGATCATGGCAATCGGCTCAACTGCCGCAGCCCGTTCGAGGAATCGTCTCGTCTCGTCCCCTTTATAACCGTGAAAACGAAAATCGCCTGTATACACCACTGGCCCTGCGCTCGTATGCAGGATGTAGGCGGTTGCTCCTTCAAGCGAGTGGCTCACCGGAAGGGCTTCTGCGTCAAGCCCTCCGACGGTGAAAGAACTTTCAACGATGTTGTACGGCCGGGGTTTCTTCGCTTTCTCTCCCGTTAGCTTCGATTCCCCACCCTTACTGTTAATGTAAGTCTGAAAAGATTCTTTCAGCGAGATTAGCTCGCACGTCCCCGTCGAACCCGTCTCATCCAGAGCTTGCATGATATCCTTGGCGCCCTGCGGGCAGTGCAGCGGAATATCCTCTCTGAGATAATGGACGTAAGAACAATGATCCATATGAGCGTGGCTCAGAAGGACGCCGTCAAAGGCGGGTTCTGGATCAGGTGACAAGTTGCAGTGAGACTGGTAATCACAGCGATATAGTCCCTTTAAATCAGGGAGCAAGCCGAATTCGAGCAGATCTAAGATGCCGTTGCACTTGCGAGGCTGCATGAACTCATCAAAATATTGGCTGACAACACTAAAGCTCATGCCGAAGTCGAGAAACAGTCGGGTGTCCTGATCCTCAAGGAGGATTTTGTTGCCTCCAATCTCGTTGACTCCGCCGTAGAATGTAAGGGAAGTCATTACTTGAATCAAGAGACTAGCTGGCTGAAAAGATTTTCGATTGGTCTTTTGATTTTTGTCTATAGTTTGAAATGCCTCAAAAGCTTGATAATGTTGCTGCTTAATTTGATTTTTACACGATAATCGGATATTTGAATAAGAAGCACAGAAGACTACTTGGAATCCGAAGCCAATTAATAGCTTTTAATTTAATGAGTAGCTCAAAAATCTACTACAAACCGTAACAAGATGACTATGCCCTCGATACAATTCAAAGGAAAGAGCTTCGTGCAGAACTATCATTTGAGTGTTCCTTATCATCAGCTTATTCCTCAACAAGACAAAAGTTTGACTGATAAGATAAACTTGCACGACAATTTGGTAATTCACGGAGATAATCTACTTGTCCTCAAGGCCCTGTTGCCGATGTACGCTGGTAAAGTCGGCTGCATATACATAGATCCGCCTTACAACACAGGAAACGAAGGCTGGGTCTTCAATGATCGAGTAAACAGTCCGCTGATGAACGCGTGGATTGGCAATGTTGTAGGTAAACAAGGAGAGGACTTTACTCGCGACGATAAGTGGCTTTGCATGATGATGCCACGTCTTAAGATATTGAAAGAGTTGCTAAACCAAAAGGGATTGATATTTGTCAGTATTGACGACAATGAACTGCACCATTTGCGATTGCTAATGAACGAGATTTTTGGGGCAGAGAATTACAGAAACACAATCGTTGTCAGAAGGGGCATCAAGAACGTGCAATCTCAATTTGAAACTGTCGACAAGCTAAACGTCGGGCACGAATACGTTCTTGTTTATACCAAAGATCACAAGACTCGATTGCCAAAGCTATCTCATGCAATCGAGCAAAGCTTTGAAGGCAAGTGGGACACTTTTTGGAGAGGTACAGACAGGCCGTCGATGCGCTACGAACTTTTTGGTCAAAAACCATCCAGCGGCCAATGGCGTTGGGAGGAAGGAAGGGCGAAAAAAGCAGTAGAAAATTACAAAAGTTACGTGATGAGCAACTGGAACAATCTAGATGATTACTATCGGGATTTCCTCACGTCTGCCAATGTGAAGCTGAATTTTGTCAGACTGAACGATGACGGCGTTGTTCAGTACTATGTCCCTCCAAGGGATTACAAGCTAATCAGCGATAACTGGATGGACATATCAATCAAGGGTAAGTACGCTGATTTTGATACGGAGAAAACCACAGAGCTGTTGAAGAGGATCATTAGATGGGCGACCGAAAAGACAGACGTGGTTTTAGACTCATTTGCTGGTTCCGGAACAACCGGACACGCTGTTTTGGAGCTGAACAAAGAAGATGGTGGCAACCGTAAGTTCATTTTAGTTGAGTGCGAAGATTATGCCAACGATGTGGCAGCACAACGCATCAGGGACGTTATCAAACGTATGCCAAGCTCGGAAGGTACGTTAATGGACAGCGTATCTGACCCAACGTTCAGCTATTTTGAACTCGGCGATGCAATAGAAGTAAAAAACATACTTGAAGGTAACAATCTTCCAAGCTACCTAGAACTTGCTCGATACGTATTCTATACCGCTACCGGAGAAGAATTCAGCGAGAAGAATTTAGATGAAAGCCGATGTTTGATTGGCCTGTCCAGTTTCTACGACGTATATATGCTTTACAAGCCAGACCTCGAGTACCTAAAACAAACCGCGCTAACGCTCGACGTTGCCCGTGAACTGCGCGGACAGGCTGGAACCAAACGCTTGCTAGTTTTTGCACTGCCAAGAGAGGGCTGTTGGAGATTCACTGCTCCACAATTTCCCTCCACAGTGCAAAAGCTAATTACAATTATCCACGATTTGGTTGCCTTATTTTCTCGCGCCGCTCGCAGGGATGTCAGCACGCGTCTATCAAACGGTTCACGACGGAGCGCTTGTCTTCCTTGTCGTTATCTCATCGACTAGCAAAGCCACGAAAAAACAAGCAAAAATACAGAAAAACGCCACTAAGACACTCGCTGCGCGATTTCAAAACCGGTAAATTACAGTTTTGAGGTAACGCTCAAAAAGATCGCAAAAATGGTTTCATCACAACAATATTCGCCGACAATGACCACGGATTACAGCCAGATTTCAGATACGGCCCGTGCGGTGGATGTAGAGGTACTACCCAGGATGGCGTCGTACATCCAGCGTATATCTCCGCAGATCGCCGCCATGAGCGCTGATGAGGTGTTTGTGATCGCCGATTACGGCGCCGCAGACGGCGTGAATTCGAGCGAGTTGTTTAAGGCAGTCATCTGCCAGCTTCACGAGGTGAATCCCACGCTGACCATAAAATTGGTTTATATTGATCTGGCGGATCCGGCGAATTTCGAGACGTTCTGGGCAACCTCGGCATTAGCGAAATTAAAGCATGTAGAGGCCCAATACATCCAGCGATCTTTTTATGAACCATTTCCTGAGATAACAAGCAAACTCCGGATCGGTTTTTCGTCCACTGCGCTACACTGGCTGAATGCCAAAACAGTTGGACCTGAATATTTTCAGCATCCCCTCTGCATACAGCCCAACCAGTTGCCAGATTCGGAACGTAGAGAATTTGCGGAAAAATGGAAAGCGGATTGGCGGTCGTTTCTGCACGAATGCTCGAAGTCGCTGGTTAAGGGGGGTGCTTTATTTTTTGCCAACCTTGCCAATCTGGGGGACAACCGGTGGCCAGCGTCGCCTGGATATAACAACCTCAGGGACATTTGCCAAGAGTTATGTGAGGAGAAAAAGCTTTCCGAAGCTGAGTTAAACGCTATTTTCATACCGGATTACTTTGCTTCGCCCCATGAAATGTTACGTTTGCTAGATGAAGTCGATCTTAGGTGTTTTGCCGTAAACGCCTGTGATCCCTTGACCGTCCCGTGCGCCTATTTTACTAAGGCGCAAGACAAGCTGGACGACCCACAGGAACGGTCCACGCTTGCCGCTACTCTGGCCCAGGTGGTCCGGGCCTGGAGTGAATCGTCGATGCGGATCGGACTTTACGCAGACAATAAAGACCTGATAGAAGACATTTATCGACGTCTGCGGGACAAATTCTATGAAAAACCTGACGGCTTGCCTTATCAATATTGCCTGCTCGAACTCGTAAAAAAGACTTCAGAAGAACGGTTGAAATTTGACTGACCGTTCCTCTTTTTAAACCTCCAGCGTCTCTAATCGAGGCAATGGGCATCAGATGCATGATCCATGATCCATCCAGTGCATTAGAGACGGCCGTCTCCAAACTTCAAAGCAAAATGCTAAATGAATCAGGTTTTGATCTTCATAACTTTCTGTGCGCTCTGACGAGGTATCGACGTTTAAGATTTTTAAAAGTGTTAAGGAACTCGTTGTCGTAGCGATAACAAATGTGGCCTCTTTGCAAGATGAGGTACTGCTTGTCGTTCCCCAGCTCATGTTAGTGATCGCTTCCTTTTTCGGCATAAACGACGAAGTAATACCTCGTGAAACGGTGAACTTCATTACTTATTTCACGCCGGAACGCGCCGGAAAATATCAAATTGCTGGTCACGTAGCATTCGAACAACAATCGGAAGATAAGGCGACTATTTTGAACGTGCAAAATAGCGGAGCGAATTGGTTGCTAATCGGCGGCATTATTGTCGCGGAGTAGCGGTTGTTGCTGTAGGTGTGTATTACTTCAGAAGAAGAGCATAAAGGGCCGTCAGGGTAACCTTACAACCCTTTTTTTAAAATCGGAATTGATAAGCCAACGTTCGCCTGCTCTACGTTCGTCATCGGTTAATTTTTTAGCCCGCGCTTCGCGTATCCACGCGCAGCCTAAAAGCTCGTTAATAGTAATCTCGCCGGTAAGTATCGGCGTCGTTGTCATTATCCGCGTAGCTGAGACCCCCACACTCGAGCCTCGCCGCCATTATTGGGCATACTTTCGATGCCCCCCGTTTAATAGCGCCTAAACGCGCAGGTCCGCGCACTTATCGCATATTGTAATCTCTAAGTCCGTGAGCGTGAAACAATAGCGACAGCGTAAAACGAGCTTTAAGCTGTCGGCGGTTTTAATCGCCTTACCTGGACCACGATTCTTCAAGTGTTCCTCTCTCGACACCATAGTCAATCGCATAAACGCAGCGTTATTTTACTTTACCCTCGATTTACGAGGTACGCTGCGCGGATCACCAATACTTATCGAGAGTTACCTCGTGACCAGCCACCGTATAGTTCGAATTTCTTAACTCAGTCGAACCATAATTCTATTATGTGTATTACCTATCTTCGTGTTGTATCACGTGAATCGTGTAGCCATCCGCTTTAAGTCGCTCCATCTCTATTTTATTCGGCTTCTTTAACGCCGTCGCGCCATTCCGAGGATAAACGAAAATAGCGACGATATACTCTCTACTAGGTAAAAAGTACGCTTCGGGATACATAACGGTTAATAGCTGAACCGTCTTAACGCCGTCAAACTCCTTATAATTCGGTACGACTTTAGGCATAATGACGCGCAGCTCCGACGCGCTATAGAGGGTATCGGAATACCAGATTAAATCGCGTTGTTTAGCGTTTCGCTCCGACCCGTCATAATCATATTCCCCGCTGATATCGGCAAACACTTCTTTAAGCTGTGCTATGTCGTACTCACTAGGAGGTGGTGCTTTTACATTCGTTAAAGCCTCGTCGCGCGTAGCGTGACACTCGTCTATGTTATCTATGTTACAATCGTCGCGTTCGGTTCCACGTGTCATTGTTCTTATTCCCTATACGCGGAACGTATTAACCATTATTAGAGGATTCGGGTTCTAAATCATCAATAAGCTACGTATGCGGTAACATCCCCGCATATATTACGTAAAGGAAATCGAAAAAAGAAATAAACAGCTAGGAGATGAGGGTAGGTTAAACGGAACACGCTTTCGCGTTTTAATCAGTAACCTGCTGAATCTGCGAGCGGAACTTCTATTCTCGGATACGGTAGGTACACTTTTGATTATATTCATCCCACCCAACGGTCAGGAAGAACGTGTCGACGAAAATAATAAAGTTCGCCAAGGCTACGACTAAGAATGTCTACCAGATGAAGTTCTTTTTCATGGTATCATATAACCGTTAGTGGCACGATTTATTATGCCAAATTGCCTACCCGCTCATTCCGGCATACTCTGCCTCTCTATTTTGGGCCCTTCTACCTTTATGACATCATGGAAGATAACAACGCCGATTCCCACGCCTAATGAGACGGCAATGATCATTTCGGGGATAGTAGTGCGCACTATGTCAATCGCATCGGCGAAAGGTCGCACTAGCAGCAACGCAAGTCCGCCATGCATTAATTCGATACCAGCTGCGAATATCATTGCCCAGATTGGTCCTAGCAGTCTTCCTTTGTTGTACCGGTAAACCATGCCTGCAAGCAGTCCAGCAAGAATAGTTGCCAGCCCACAGGCAACGTTGCTTTCACCGCCAAGGAACACGCGGTGAATGCCGCCAATCAATCCAACTGCCAGACCTATATACGGGCCGCCAAGCAACCCGGCTACAATAGGTGTTACATCCCGGATGTTAGCAACGGAGCCATAACTGCCCTGTAATCCGATGTACGTTCCGAATATGGAAAAAAGGCCAAAAACCAGAACAAAGATCACATTGTCAAGCAATCGTGCTCGTTTAAACACAACCCGTTGGATTGTTTCAAGCTTTGAGACAATCTCCATAAAAACAAAGATAAAAATCTCGGTACTAGCGAAAAGCTGTAGATATGGCCCTAACAAACTTTCTGACGCAGTTGCTACAATAGACATAGGTTGCCTCAAGAATAAAGTACAGTCCAAAACATCAGTGCTGTGTTAATTATACGTTTCGAAAGTGACGTTTGTGTGTGTGATAACACCCGTGATTTTTGGGTGTATCAGAGAATGTAAACAAGACGCGCGAACGCCCCCTCATTGTAATTGCATCAATTAGTCTCTGAACCCGTCGAGATTAAATCTCGTGCGTCCCTATCAAGAAGTTGCCGGGACTCTGAATCAAGCTAAGCTTGCTTGCATCAAGCTTTCCTACGATGAGAACTGTTCCCTCTGAGCTTGCGACACCAGATCCGATGGCTGCTGCGCCTGTGCCGGGTGTTTTGTGATATTGCAAGATGTAGGTCGCGCCGGAGGTGAGCCCACCTTTTGCGATACACATAAACCAGCCTGTGTGCGTATCGATGATTATGAAGCCCGTATCGGCTCCGGTGACAGGATCGATGCGAATCGGTAATTTCGTCAGCGCGGCGGCGTTTGTTTGAGTTCTTGCAGCGGGCGAGGCACTCGCGACACTTACCGTTGAAAGTGCGAGGAGGCCAATAATTACAACCGTGATAATGGTTCGCCTCGTCGTTTTCACCTCCTTTTTAACAAGCTCATAAGGAGGTAAGCTCATAGATTTAAGCGTTTGGTTTTAACTCGAGCGCAGTTTAATTAGGCTTCCGAAACTATTTACACGCCACTCTTTCTCAATCATTTTAGGCCACGAAGTACCCTATATCGTGGGCGACGATTGTATCCTAATCCATGAACGTAATTGCAGCAAAATCTCGCTCCACAGCGCAAAACCGGGTTACGACTACCCAACAATACGGTTACCGCACACCTTCTCGCGACTTGTTGGATTGTCCACTCGAATCTATCAGACTATTCAAGAGGGAGCAGTAGCCTTTCTTGTGGTCGTTTCACCTAAAGAAGATGCCTCAAAAGCCCCCAAATCC
>PMYA01000151.1 GCA_003170935.1 Methanobacteriota archaeon | reverse complement strand
CTCTTACCCGGCATATTAAAAAACATTATTATGAATAACCGTTATAACGGCATGGGGTCGAAGGAGGCAATGCTGTAATGGCCGTCTTGATAGAAGTTGAGAACCTGGTAAAAACGTTCGGAGACGTCGAGGTTCTCAAAGGAATTAACTTCACTTTAGAAGAGGGAGAAGTATTAGGGATTATTGGGAAAAGCGGGGCTGGAAAAACCGTTTTACTCCACGCAATACGGGGGATGAAAGAGTACAAGCCCACAAGCGGCAAGATCTATTACAACGTTGCGTATTGCCAGAACTGTCGACACGTCGACGTGCCCAGTCGAGTCGGTCAACCCTGTCCCGTGTGTGCCGGAACAATGCAGTTGTCCCGAGTCGATGCGTGGCCTGATGATGAGAGCGATTTGTTAAAGGACGTTAGGGACAGAATCGCGATAATGCTCCAGCGCACATTCGCCCTCTATGGGGACGAGCGGGCTATCGAAAACGTTATGAGAAACTTTACAGAACGCGGTTACGGCGATTCTGAGGCAATTTACAAAGCATCTGAGCTCATCGACAAGGTGAAGCTATCACACCGTATGATGCATATGGCCCGCGATTTAAGCGGGGGGGAGAAACAAAGGGTTGTTTTAGCCCGTCAGCTGGCAAAATCGCCGATCATCTTGCTCGCTGATGAGCCTACAGGCACTTTGGATCGGAAGACTGCAGAGATTATTCATAAGGTAATCCAGAACGAGGCCAAAACGAATGAAATGGCGGTACTCGTCACCTCCCACCTTCCTGAAGATATTGAATCAATAGCTGATAGAGCCATTCTGCTGGAAGATGGAATGATCACCAAGGAAGGGGCTCCTAAAGAGGTTGTCGATTATTTTTTGAGTACCGTAGGAGAGATAAAGAAACGAGAGGTCACTTCTGGCGAGACGATAGTCAAAGTCGAAGAGCTGGAAAAGAAGTATGTAACACTCGATCGCGGAGTGATCAGGGCGGTGAACAACGTTTCTTTCAACATCCAAGAAGGCGAAATTTTTGGCCTAATCGGATTAAGTGGGGCCGGAAAGACAAGTGTTTCGAAGATTATCGCGGGCGTGCTCGAACCAACGAACGGGGAAGTGCTCGTACGCGTAGGTGATGACTGGGTGGATATGACTTTACCCGGTCCGAACAACCGAGGAAGAGCGAAGCCATATATCGGCATTCTTTATCAAGAATATGATCTTTATCCATTCCGCGACGTTTTAGACAACCTGACGAGCAGTATTGGGCTAGAACTGCCTGCCGAATTGTCGGAACACAAAGCGGTACAGACCCTGATGGCAGCGGGATTTAATGAGACGAAGAGTGAGGGCATACTTACAAAAGTTCCCGACGAGCTGAGCCAAGGGGAACGACATCGAGTGGCTCTCGCCCAAGTTATGATTCGCGAGCCTAACCTCGTAATACTCGATGAGCCAACAGGAACGATGGATCCTATCACCAAGAAAGACGTGTCCAACTCAATTCTGACGGCTCGTGCAGAAACGGGCGAGACTTTTATGATTGTTTCACACGACCTCGATTTCGTTGAGCAGGTCTGTGACCGGGCAGCCCTCATGCGCGGGGGCAAGATTATCTCCATCGGACCGACGGCGCAAGTACTTGATTATCTAACAGAACACGAGCGAACGGCTACCTGACACGGAAGTAGCGAGCATGTGCGCAAAGTCCATTATTCTTAACGGAAAGCAGGTTGTGCTCGATCCAGCCATTCGTACTCTACGCGATGCGTTTGAACATTCTAGCACCCCTTACCGCGATGGGCACACCGTAGGTATTATCAAGGGTAGGGAAGCGCAAAAACTCGACGTCATTGAGGAATATGCCATTTTTACAAACAAGGGCGAGATCAGAATTGAGATTAATGAGCCGTGCCGACGCCTTTGGCTGCGCACGTATGATTTTTTCGCAGGGGCCAATGTCCACTGGTCCCAGCCGCAGATAGTATCCGCCGGTCCCGCAGCGACTGACCTTAAGGTCGTTCGGGCTGAGCGAGAATATGAGCGCTGGGATGTCACATACAGCCTTGGAGGCTTTGACCAGGCGAATACGTACCTTTCATTTATCAAAAAGCGACACAGAACCTCGTATGGAACAAATATTGTTTTAGGCAAGGCCGTTGCAGGCAGGAATGTACTGGAAAAGCTTGAGAATGGTGACGAAATTCAAAGGATCGAGCCAATCGAACGGCTTGAGTACGTCACAGACAAGTTTACAACGTCTGACCTTGACCTCAAACTTGAGCACGGGATGGAAGTTTACACCTATTTCAAAGCAACCCTTTCGCGGGATGTTTCAGAGGGCGTAGAACACTTTCTAGCTCTTGTCAAGGACGGCTCCTATCGAGTAGATGGGGTGACAAACACCTACGTCGTTTCTACACGCTTACGTGGTCGAGCATCACCTCCTGAAATGCTGGACGCGAGGAGTGAAGGCGCGATCACAGTTCGAACGTCTGGAAATAACCGCGGTAATGTATTTATCTATAAGAGGGATACGCCTTCAAATTTGAATCATTCCGTTATCGGTTACGTCAGTGAGGGAATAGAGCTCGTCAAAATCGCAACTCCTCAGCAGAAATTGTGCGTGCTTACCGATCCGACGCGTATCATGTTTTTAGGACAAAATTATGCGTCAGTGGAAAAAGAAGTCAATCGATTGGGCATCTCACTCGAGCGTGAAGGGTACGAAGGAGAAGATGCCGTAGTTGTGCGTCAATCGCCCCTCAACACGGTTGATATTCTTAAAGCAAAAAGTGTAACGACCTTTGCAGTCCCTTACGACAAGCTCGTCAAAATTGAGCTTTATGAGCAGAGCGCCCCTAAAACTGTGGCGTACTTCAGGACCGTTGCGGGGTTGCGGGATAATCCCGTTGGTTCGCTACAAACGCACGTAATGTTTGGCACTACCATCATGTTTCGTGCGCAGACTACAGAGACGTTCGATATTGTGCCGGAAAACACGCCGCCTTCACAGGTGAATGCTGCCGAAATCGGCGTGTCAAATCGTTCCTCCAAGTACGCAGGATTAATAGGGGTCCGCCTTGAGGACAACAAGAAGTATGGGCCTACTGGAGAGCGATTCAATAGCACCAATATTATCGGAAGGATTGTAAACGCGGAACCCCTCCAGAATGTGCGTGAAAACGAGACAATATTCATTTCAGAAACTCTGTAATATATAGTCCTGAATAATTATGCCGCGAATCGCTAGCTTATTACCTTCATGAACGAGTGGTGCAATGGTATCAGATGAAACTACGAAAATGGTGGTTCTAGCAGAATCAAGCCCGATCTTGCCGAGTGAGCTAGCATTGCGAGCCTACGAGTTGTCAACAGACGCTGTGGTGAAAGAGACGTGCTATGGGCTCATCGTAACGGGATCAGAAAAATCAGTAGATGAGACCATAAAAGAACTAAGGAAACTCGACCCGTCGGGAATTTTCGTCAAGGACCGCGGGTTTCCTCCGGGAGATTCGAGACGATGTCGCGCCGTAAGGGGGGGTGGCCCCCGACCGGGCTTCCATCAGCTTGAGCGGGAATCAAACATCCTTCCGAATATCTCCTATGGGTTAGAGAATATCGAAGAGCCATCGGACGTCAAAGGACGAGAAAAGCGCAAAAAGCTCACGATTGACCGATTCATTGAAATCATTGAGGAGCAGTCTAAAGAGGATGTGAATGGTTAAAATACTCGTATATCCGTCAAACAGTCTAATATTGGCTGATTTGGTCGCGCGGTTTGGCCACGAACCGCTGACAATGATGCGTGTCATCCGCCGGAAAATCAAAGAAGTCGGGATAGATAGCCCACCGATAAACGTCACACCAGAAGACCCGAAGAGAGGACTCAAGTATGCTGCGGTAGACGTCCCCTCTGGTGTGCGGGGGCGGATGGCACTGCTTGATCCCCTTATCGAAGAGGCTGAAGCTGCCATAATCGTTCATGAAGCTGATTATTCATTTGGCTGCATGGGATGCGCGCGAACGAATGAACTTGCCAAGTATGTCATACGTAACAAAGACATACCCCGTTTAGAACTTGTGTATCCAACGAACGATGATGAAGCGCGTGAATTCGTACGAAAGATTCGCGACTTTTGTAAATCCCTGACATCAACAGCGGAGGTTACCGCGTGACGCGAAAAATCCGGATAGCACACCTCTCCTGTGGATCTGAATATAGCGGGGTACAAAAGGAGATTCAAGATGCTGTAGAGGCCGTTAATGCCGAAATAGTTTTTCCTGAAGTTGATACTGAAGATATTAAAGACGCGGTGAAAGAGTGGGGATTGGAGGTCGCCAGCCCTGATTTACAGCTCATGATAGCGCGCGCAAAATCTATCGTCGATGGTAGTTCCCCCGTCGACGCGGTATTTATATCAACGTGCTTTAGATGTGCAGAAGCGGCTATAACCCGCAGCGAATTACGTCGTTACATACATGAGCGTGCTCATTTGCCCGTGATAAGCTACTCGTTCACGGAACGAACCACTGCAGGAACTCTTCTAACGAGGATGGAAGCACTAGTGACTACCGCGCTCAGACGGACGCTGCTCGCTCGTGAAAAACAGACTGGACTAACTGCCGGTATAGACTCAGGCTCAACGACCACAAAAGCCGTGATAATGCGTGATAATGAGATTATCGGGGTTGGATGGGTTGAGACCACCGAAGTGCTGAAGAGCGCAGAAAGTGCATATACGACAGCGCTGACTATGGCGGGAGTAGACAAATCTGAAATTCAAGCGCTTGGCACGACAGGTTACGGTCGTTTGCTCATTGGAGAGGCGATGAAAGCTGAGCTCATTCAGGAAGAGCTGACTGTCAACTCGAAAGGCGCGGTCTATCTTGCAGAGAAGCAGAAAGGACCGGCTACTGTCATTGACATCGGGGGCATGGATAACAAGGCTATAGCGGTTATCGACGGCATTCCGGGCAGCTTCACTATGGGTGGCATTTGCGCCGGGGCTTCGGGCCGCTTTCTCGATATGACCGCGCGGCGCTTGGGTGTCGATATCAGTGAGCTTGGGCCTTTGGCATCAAAAGGAGATCACAACCGTGTGACGATGAACAGTTACTGCTACGTTTTCGGAACACAAAGCCTCGTAAACGCTCTCTCGCTCGGCGCAACCAAAGAAGACGTCGCAAGTGCGGCGTGTTATAGCGTGGCAGAGCAGGTCTACGAACAGCAGCTTCAAGAACTGGAAATTGTTGCGCCCGTCATAATGGTCGGTGGGACCTCGCTCATCAGCGGGTTGGTAGAAGCAATGCAAGACTTACTCAGAGTGAGCGTCATAGTGCCGAGGTACTCGCAGTACATCGGCGCTGTCGGCGCCGCGCTGCTTGCCAGCGGGTTTATCAATGAGCAGCAAGAAAAGGCGTAACTCAGCCTTTCAGTTCGGTGAGCGAGCACAAAGAAGCCGTATAAACACATGATAGATTCTGAAAAAGTAGCTGTAGAGTCCCCGGACGAGCAAGGGGCGCGCTTAATTGAAGAGCTTACATATGACGTCTTGTCTGACCTCCACGTAGCACAATCGTTGTACAACATAAGGATCTATGTTGACCCCGACGAACCGGTATTCATCTTGTACGGCAAGCTTGCAGGGTCGCTTCCAGATGTCAAAATTTCCGACGTCGCGACGATGACGCACACTGATGATGGCTTGAAACTAGATATAAAAAACGAACGCTACGTCAACGAACTCCTTGCTAAACTTATTGAAATTTATGGGAAGGCCAACATTTTACAGATTGACCGCTATACAGTGCTTGTCGCTACTGACGAAGATATTCCCGACGACACCATCTATGAACCCTCCATAGAGTTGAGACGCAATGTCATCGATTCAATACGGCGGATTGCGCCCGAAGGTTACAGGATAATAAAGCACGAGATTGCTAAAAACCACATTTTATTCATAGCGTCAGAGGAGCCAATCAAAGAAGAGTGGGTACAGCAAGGGTACAAGCTCCTTAAAGAGGCGGGAGTGTAAATGCTAGAGCCCCTCATGTATACGGGCGGTGTCTATCGTCACGACGAATTGATAGAGCTTGTTGAGGATCTTGGTGGCCACGTTTTGCAGAAAAACGTGATGCAGCTCGAAGTAGTGCTCTTAATCCTCGTACCTGCCGACGACATTACAGTAGTGGAGGAAAAAGCGAAAGAGCTCTTAGGAACGATCAGCAGGGCCCCGCTCATCGGCACCGAAATCGCAGTCGTCGCACCAAGCCTTGCTTATCATCACATGCCACACCCAACGTGCGACATAGCGGAGTATCTCCGAAGAAATGGAGCGAAAACGAATATCATTGGCTTAGCTCGTGGAGTGGGACGGCGTGCGGCACAAATGACCAAGAGCGAGCGCGGACTGATAAACGAGCACGATTTAGCGTTGTTTATCTTAGGTGATTTCTTAAGCTGTATTGTGGACGCCAAATATCAACTCTACGAGGATCTCGAGATTCCCATTATCGTAACAGGGGGTCCGGAATGCGACGCGGTCCCCTACGCCTATGCCTACATCGGGGGTATAGGACGACGCGCTAAGGGGTTCCACCGAGAGTCTGAGTTCACGATCTTGGACAGCATCGTTGAAAAGATCAGCACCGCCCTCGATCAAAGGCGCGAAGAGCTTGAAAAGGATCCACTTTCAGTAAGCCCGTTTCGCCTCATGGATGAAATTACACAACAGATTCCCGAAGTGAATGAAAATCTTTCCCCCACGCCAATTACGATGCACCTGGACGGCATGCGGGTAAAGCTTCCGTTTGATGAGTACTGCGAAAGAGTGAGGAACGTCAAACTGACTGAAGGTCCTGTGCTTTCTGACGTTGCAGAAGTAAAACCCTCGTATATGCGCGAGTATATAATCCTAAAAATCAAGACAAAATCGGTCGCAGGATTTGCGCTCTAACAACGCATCTTAAATTATTCATAGCATAATCCATTTTTTTCAAGCCAAGAAAGCAAGATCTTATGTGCCTACCGCTTCGATCGTTCTTAGTAATTCTGTAAAACCATCAACTTCGCTTTTTAGAACCTCATCACAGTTTAAGCCGATGCTCATCTCTCCATCAACCGTTAGTTGTTCGGGCCCTCTCCGCACGATTCGGTACACTCCATCTGCACGCAGCACGTCAGCAACGGCCTTGTCGTGCACCATCGCCCTCCCAGGTATTATGACGGTCTCTTCCATATCCTCTAATTTCAGCTTCTGAATGTCGTCCAAAGTGATGAGACAAGCGATCTCTTTTTCGGTATTTACGACATTCACGTTCGGCGCAACGCGCTTAAATATTGAACGAAGATATGGACCCGCCACGGCGCCGGTGATTACTGTAGCACGTTTGCTAGTTTTTGGCAGGTATGCGCCTGGATTTGTTGAGATGTAAAACGGCGACCCAATCGTCGGATCCCACAGCGGGGTGCCTGTCACTCTCAACTTATAGTCGTCGTTAATGGTGCTCACCAACTCTTTGAAGCTCTCGATTGACTGAGATTCGATGTCGCGCATTATCGGTGCATTTCCAAGAATAAGACCCTCTTTGGCTTGATTTGCGAATCGCATCAAAATCAAACCGCGTGCTCCCTGCTCTTCGAGATCGTTGCATGTTCGCCTTAAAACGTCACCGTCGTTTATCCCTGGTATAATAACTGCAGCGGCATAAACGTCGCACGATGCGCAAAAGGTTGAGAGACATTCAAGTGAGGCTTCCGGCGAGGGATCCGCCATGTATCGTTTGCGTAAAGCGGGGTCAGTCGCAAAAACGGTAAAAGAGACTTCGCGAACGTTGAGACCTACCAGAGTTTCTGCCGCGTCACGGCTGTCAAAGCCTTTTCCACTTGTGTAACCGAGATGGATCGGGACTTGAAGGCTGGAAAGCAGCTCGGCCAACTCAATCAAATGAGGGTAGCAGCTGACATCTCCCCCACCACTTATTGTGATCTTTTCCGGGTCTTTTGGGCTCATCTTGAGCGTAGCGAGGACGTCTTGCGCTACACGCAAAAATGGCTTAAAACCGGGGTACGTCTCCGCAATCGCTCTCCCGCAATAATCGCAGCCCTCGCTGAGGGGTGAACAGAAGCGGCACCCAAAAGGTACAAAGTCCTTTACCTTCTTAAAATAGCAGTAACTGCAAAACCCGCGACAATCGATCCCGGGCTTTCCACCCACATCGGCGAGCAGCTCTATATAATCACCTACAGTCACGGTAATTCATTAACCAGTATTATAATTTAAAAAATATAAAAGTTTGCTAAAATAAAAAATAAAAAAAAGGAGGGGATTAGAAC
>PMYA01000087.1 GCA_003170935.1 Methanobacteriota archaeon | reverse complement strand
CCTTACCTTTTTTACCTGCTGGTAATAGGCATAGGTGAATGGACTGCCATGATTTCAACCCCTCACTATAGTAATCTTAGGTTTAATATGAGTATCATATTGTAATATTAGGAGTATTCTAAAGCCTTTGATAAAGCTTGGTTGGAACAGAATGCAAAAAAGTTGCAAAAAAGTGCGGTCAATTCTTGATGAAAATTATCCTTCACATTGCTGAGGCAACACCGTTGTCGTTTCAAACCGTAAAGGCTAATTAGCGCTCTTAGAGTTATGTTGTGGTTGGTTCTATGATAAAAAAAGTTGCTATGTTACTGATATGCGCCGTGCTGATTGTTTCGGTGCTGACGTCGGGCTGCACCTTTAAAGTAGGAAACACGACCACATCTGCTACATCGACAACGTACACAAGTACGCAGGGCTTTTCTATCACGTACCCGTCGGACTGGGGTAAGCCGCAGGAGCTTGAAGACGGGTTCGTAGGCTTTGCGACGCCGACTAAGAATGAGTCTGAAAACCTCAACGTTCAGGTGGTGAACCTCTCAGCGAGTGACACGCTCGAAACCGTTAAGGAAGATGTAATATCAAATGCACAGGGCTACGATGACTTTAATGAAATTATGGCGCACAATACGACGCTTGCCGGGCTACCCGCCTACAAGATCGTTTTTACTGCAACAACAGATGACGGTGACCAGCTAAAAGCACTTCAAACGTGGACAGTAAAAGACGGCAAAGCATACATCATCACATATCAAGGTGCCCCCTCCAACTACGACAAGCATCTAAGCGCTGCGCAAAAGATGATCGATTCGTTCCAGATTAATTAGTACATCTGGTTAACATCACAACCTTCGCTAAGCGTAGCTTGAGTCTTTGCTAAATGGTGGTCGATGAACAAAACAAAGGTAGTTTCCCTTATCTGCATCGTAATAAGCTTTTTAGTGCTGGCCGCGGGCTGCACATCTAACGTAGGCAAACCAACGCCATCAGCTCCGACAAACACGTATGATAGCGCGAAGGGCTTCACGATTATGTACCCGTCGGACTGGACAAAGGACGTGCCAAAAAGCGGTCCGATTTCTGTGCTTTTTCGGATGCCAACGAACAACCCGTTAGAGAATCTTAATGTGCAAGTGTGGAACCGCTCTGCAAACGAGACGCTTAGCAGCAGAACAGATAGCATACTTGCGGCCGTGCAAGATTTTTCAAACTATACGGAGATTTCAGCGGGAAACGCGACCTTAGGGGGCAATCCGGCCTATAAAGTCTCTTATACGGCAACCTATGATGGAGATCACCTAAAGTTCACCCAAATATGGACGATTACGCACGGGAAGGAGTACCTCATCACGTACAAAGCAGATCCTCAAGACTTCGATACCTACGCAAGCACTGCACAGCAGATGATCGATTCTTTTAAGATTAAGTAGCACGGTCTAATTGCGATTACAACTCCTCGCGAAACTTAAAAGGCACTTAGGTGATGATTATCGCGTCGCATAAGAAGCGTTGAATCAGCCGTTAGGCTAACGAATCATCGTTTGCCTTTATGGTAGAGGGAAGCTACTGATTATGCGCACGTTCAGCATGCGTAAATACAGCTCATAGCTTGTAATACGGAGTAATGTTTAATGCGAGAAAACGAAAACCGACGCTGTGATTGGCAACACTGTTTCATAGGCGATGGATCCGGCATCTTGTCCGAATCGTGTGATAATTGCACTAAGCGCATCGACGCGCTAAAATGCGACTTGTACGAACTGATACCAAATGACATCTTAGTAGCGAAGAAGCGATGTTTTCATCATTCGGCTTTAGAATGGGTTGCCGAGTTTATTCCGGTAGAGCGGATAAAATGAGCGAACGACACGCCAAGCCCATTGTGGGTAGAGTAGTGTCTTGGCCCACCCGTATCAAGATAGAAATCGTAGACTGAGCCCCTATCGCCTTTGCCCCCCTGTTAACTCGCTGCCTTCAAAACGCGGGAGTTCTTCATGATGAAAGTACACGGGCGGACGATCAGATACTCGATCCGCCTTTCTTTTGTCTAGGTCCTCAACATAGAACCTGAGCTTCTCGCAACAAGTCTCCAGCTCTCTTACGCGTCTTTCTAAGGCTGCTATACCTTCGTTGTTCATCTCTTCACCTCCGCACTGTAGTAATTTTCACGTTTATCCTACCACGTGCAATCTAACATACTTGACGCTGTCGAATCGGCTAAAGCTAACGAGGCGAGCACACGTTTTTGTATTAACAAGTCGCACCCTGTTTCAGAATGGAACCGCTCATAACGACGAAACCGCCCGGTCCTAGCGCTGTCGCGGTCCTGAAAAGGGACGCTGAGGTGATCTCTCAATCCATGGCGCGGCATTACCCGCTCGTGCTCGAGCGCGCGCAGGACGTTAATTTGTGGGACGTTGACGGAAACCGGTACCTCGACTTCACGGCCGGCTTTGCCGTGATGAACGTGGGGTGGAATCACCCTAAGGTCGTGAACGCCATTCAGCAGCAGGCCACGCTCCTCACGCACGGGGCGTTCTTAGCTTTTTGCTCAGAAACGCCGGTCACGTTTGCACAACGGCTCACGGAATTCCTGCCCCCCAGCCTCAACCGCGTCTGTCTTACGAACTCGGGGGCGGAAAGCGTTGAGGCGGCGATGAAGCTCGCACGCTATCATACAGGGGGAAAATACTTTATTGCGTTCTCCAACGGGTTCCACGGACGCACCTACGGAGCGCTCAGCCTCACTTCTACAAAGGCAATCCAGAGGGCAGGATTTGGACCGTTCTTGCCGGTTCTGCACGCGCCGTTTCCTAACCCGTATCGCCCGCAGGGATGTGAATCAACTGACGCGTCGCTCGCTGCACTAGAAGATATTTTTAAAAGGGAAGTCCCGGCCGAAGAGGTCGCTGCAATCTTCGTTGAACCGATTCAGGGGGAAGGGGGATATATCATCCCGCCTAAGCCCTTTTTGCGGGAGATCCGCGCGCTCTGTGATGAGCTTGGGATTTTGCTCGTCGTAGACGAAGTGCAGACAGGCTGCTATCGGACGGGCACGTTTCTCGCTTCCGAGCAGTTTGGGGTGAAGCCAGATATTGTCTGCCTCTCGAAGGCCATCGGCGGCGGTCTGCCGCTTGGGGCAATGGTCGCCTCTGAGGAGGTGACGACATGGTTGCCCGGGTCACACGCTGGCACGTTTGCAGGAAACAACGTCGCGTGTGCAGCGGGTCTGGCCGTGCTCGATATTCTGAGTGGAGAGGGATTTGGCGCCCATGTGGTAGATGCTGGACTGCACTTGTTGCAACGGCTCAATGAGCTACAACAGGACTACGACCTCATCGGAGATGTGCGTGGGATGGGGCTCATGGCGGCAATCGAACTCGTTCTCAGTAAGGAAACGAAGGAGCCTGCGACAGAAGAACGACGGGTTATCCTCAATGACGCATTCGAAAACGGCTTGGCCTTGCTGCCAGCGGGGGAATCCGCGATTCGATTTTGCCCCCCGCTGACGATAGAAAAAGGCGACATTGATATAGGGGTTGAGATCCTTCGCCGCTCGTTAAAAAGGGTTGGTTAGCGCATAGCTGCGGTCAGAGCGTTCGATTCTATAACAACTTAGCTTTCGGCTTTGCAGGGGATTTTCATGTTCCGTATCAAGCGCGCAGAATACCTCTCACGACGAGTCGAGCAACTGCACTAACTGAGCGACGCTGTGTTCTCTTGTGACGAAACGCGGCGGTATGCTTCTTTGAATGAATCCCGATATTTCGAGAAGTTCTTCCATCTCAGATGACAGTGCGAACGTAGGTCGCCCGCTCTTGTCGGGCTTCTTTTCGCTAATCAGCAGCGCGCGGTTCAAAAGCCTGCTGTCTTCACTGCCCACGACGATCACGAGATTCTCAAAAGCGTAGCCGCGCTTGATGTGGGCGTTGTAAGGATACCGCTGACGATACGCGGCCCTTTCAGACGCTGATAACCAGTTAAAATCAATCACTTGTTCGATCATAAAATAGCCGACGAAGTAGAGCGCTTCGGGATAATCTGGATTGTTGTGATTAAACGGCTTTAATCCCGCGTAAAAAACGAGTGAATCCCCTTTGCTTAACTCGAGAAGATAGCGACGCTTAATCGAAGGGTCACCATAGGTGCACGTCACGAACTCAGGATCGTCGTGCATTGGCACGTGCCGAAGCGCTGGTGGCACGTAGGTCGAAAGCGGTTTTCCCTTCCTGCCGATCCGTTCGCCGTACGTTGTAGCAGTGCACGAGCGATACGTCTCCGGAATGGGAACGAATTCGAACGATCCGTCGTCAAAAATAGGGCCGTAGATTCCGCCGCTTCCCTTGTCGATGCCGACGCGGAGCAATAATGCTTTCATTGTCCTCAGTCCAATACGTTCGAACCTAAAGCATGTAGTAGCACGTACCTCGACTTTGTCGGTACGCCTTACCGCTTGCCAAGGTTTTTTCTACCGTTTACAATCTCTTTATACGATTAAGAAGCTTTGCTGGGCTTACGTTTTTATAGCTCAAACGAGCATCGCGGAGATGGTGATTACCATAGACTTTGAAAAATGCGTGCAGTTTGCAAACGACCACCCAACTTGTTCTATTGCGACTGTCGACGGTGATCAACCTCGAGTAAGGACGTTTGGGTTGTGGTTTGCTGACAAAGACGGCTTCTACTTTTCATCGGGCAAGACGAAGAGCATTTATCGACAGTGTACCGCAAACCCGAACGTGGAACTGTGCTTTTATGCGCCACCGGAACGTCCGCCCGAAGAGGGGGGGGCGATGGACATCGGGACAATGATGCGGGCGACGGGCACGGTTAAATTCCTCGACGACGCTGCCATTAAACAACGCCTCTTTGACGAACGACCGTTCTTGCGTTCCGTTGCAGAAAATGTCGTTATACTCCACGTTCACAATGGCGAGGCGTGGTTTTGGACGTGGGAGGACAACCTGCGCGAGGCTGACATTAAGCGAATTCCCTTTTGAAACGGCAACCAGGGACGGCAATAAAACGAGCTGCGTTCTGCTTCCTAAATCCGTCTTTATTTTCAATTACGTTTTGTTAAAAGGAGTACCATAATCCTTTCTCCAGTCGTCCGGGTGTATTCGTTCGTGACCGTTGCTATCGGCTCGCTTTCCATACCAACTGCAGCAGACGCGTGATGTGAACCTCTTCGATCTGGCCTACGGTGCGAATCTCGATGTGCTTCATCGTTCCTGAGCCAACAAATTGGCTCAACTCGTCTGCTGCAAGACCGACCATGGTAAAGCCCAAATTCACATGGTCGTTGAGTGCAACAACGTAGTAGGTCCCACCGTCGTATGTCGGAACGCCCCACTTCATCTCCTCTCGTACGTGGGGCAGGGCCCGCATGATAATCTCTCGCAGCTTCTCGCAGATCTCCCTTTGCGGCGATGGTTGCTTCTTAATGTAGCTATCTACGTTCTCGGTCATCTTTCCGCTTTATCACGCTGTTTTTATTCCGCAGTTCTCCAATACTTGGCCATGTCGGTGGGAGTTAATTTAGTTGCGAACGGTAAAAAGCTATGCTCAGTGGTCAAGCAGAATTGTTAGGGTCTTTGTTTTAAATGATCTGCAGTAGCCGCTTGTGCGAAAAAAGCACAAACCGCACCAAAACCGCACCAGACCATAAGCTCCTACCAAACGACGGTCGTACGCGTAGACGGTGCCGTTGCCCCTTATTTTTGCCCGTGTTTCGGGACTAACATTATAATGAAATTTATATTTTAAATGTTAAATTTATTATGGTCGGCGCTAATGGCAAGGGGGAACTTAAACGTTTGTGATATCGAGTCAAACTGCTGAAGCTTAGGGATACGAT
>PMYA01000042.1 GCA_003170935.1 Methanobacteriota archaeon | reverse complement strand
ATTCAATTAGAAATAGTGGTTAAATGAACATACACGAAGCTGCTAAAAAAATCAGAGAGTTCGGGATACCGGGGGATGAGAAGGAACGGGCTATTAGGGCAGGCTTAGTTCGCAAAGATTCGGCCAACGTCCGCAAGGCTGTCGAGAAGTATATTGAGAAGATGCTCGTCAGGTGGGCTTACACTGATGAAATTATCACTAAGCCTAAGCAAAACACAGACGGGAAAGGGAAAGGAAAGACGTCAGAGTGGCCAGCCACTGTCGTTGAGGAGGCCGCCGCAGTCTGGGGAGTGCGTCATAGTGGTCTCGCAGCACGGAACACGCTGACTGCGGAGTTCATCTTCAGCATTAAGAAAGCTGCTGAACGGGCATATACATCCCCAAACGCAATCCACATGCTTCCTAGTAATGTTGAAATCACAACACCCAACCCGTCAGACATATATGATTTTCATCAACTGGAAACAAGGCTCGTCAAACACGAGCGGTTTAACCAGTTACTCATTACGTGGATTGCCGTGAGCGCAAAGGTTCGCAACAACGACGAGGGTCAGCAGGACGCCGAACGTGTCAAAAAAATAGAGAAAGCACATCCGGAGTCGCAGAAAACGGAACGCACCATGAAGGAATTAGGGGCCGTGTCTTGTCCACGATACAATTTTTTCAAGATTCGTGACCCAGTGCGTGCGGTCATTCATTGGCGTTCTGAGCTTGTACGTGTAAGAAACCCTTTGCTGAAAGATGTGCACGAAGACGAGTTTGACCGCACACTTGAGAAGGAAGGCCTGTTGTTATCGCCCGATGAGCTTAGCGATTTTGATTTGTTTCGAATGCCTGTAAAATTCCGCAACGTTCCGAACTGGCTTCTGACACAAGAGTGTCGCATCCCACCTACTTCTCCGACCTTGCGGGAGTTTTGGAGCCGCATTTACAACCTTCCGGAGGATGCCACAAATGACGATATCGATAGCTTAAGAAATGAAATAACGAAAGACTGGCGATATGTCCCGGCCGGCTGGAAGTTTAAGTTTACNNAGGGTAGAGGTCGAACCGACGTCTAAAGAGCGCGCTGAGCTTATAATACTGCTTGACGGAAATGATAGTCGGCAAAAGGCATTATACGCACCATTCAACGAATACAGTCCTTATGAAACTTATGCCCCAAAGCACAAAGGGCGAATACAAAGCCAAGATGATAATTATCAATGGAGATAAATCAAAATGATAACCAACACCCTGCAAACCATCTATGAGAATCCTGTCCTTCAAGAGATTTATCGTGGCACAATACGGGCGCACCGTGCTAAGGCAGGATACAATTATCCCACGATACACCTTCCCGTCGCGTTCTCAGGGCTTATAGGACTTCGAACGCGCATCTTTCAGACGGTGCACGATGGAACGTTGGCCTTTCTTGTGGTTGTATCGCCTTCAGGCTCAGCATCAGAAAACGCCACCACTGGCACTAGACCCCCGTCTTTACACGGCGAAGGTCGCCGANNTCGAATTCGGCCGAGCCCATCGTTTTTGCGTTTTGTTAAGGCTGTCGCTTTCGTTTAAAAGAAGAAGTGATTTTAACTCATTGATCTGTGATTGAAGCGCTGTGAAGCGTTGATCATTGTCTATTTCATCATCCGGTTTTACAACTTTCATGCCGTGTTGTAAAACCATGTCATGATCTAGCACACTTTGCTTAGTGACAATCAGAAAGGCTCGTTTGCCATAATACCCTCTAAAATGAGTTACCCATGCAACTCTGATTAGTTTACTCTATGTTACAACCCTCTCTATCCAACGTTGCCGCTGAGATTCTCTACGAATTTGGGGTCATTCGAGATAGCCAGCTTTTCTATTATAGTTCTTAGCGTCGAAATATGCCCAGACGCAGCTGATTATCCAGAAAACTGGACCTAATAAGCCTCCGGTTAATAGAGTTGCAATAACACCGATCACAAGTAGGCCAATTCCTTTAGCCCACATACCTAGATACATGTGTCCCAAACCTACTATCAAGATTCCAAGTAAAGCCGCAAGCCACGGCTTCTTTCGACCAACTTGCATATAGCCTTGCATTGGCTGTTGGGGTTGCTTCGCTTGTGGCTGTGCTGGGGGTACTATGGGTTGTGCCGGGGGTACTATGGGTTGTGCCGGGGGTTCTTGTGTTGGCTGCACACCTCCCGTTACGATCGGTGCCCCACAACTTTCACAGAACTTCGCGTCTGACAGAGCAGGACTCCCGCACTTTGCACATTGTGTTTCGTCCATGTGTTTCACCTCCCTTCTGTTTTTGACGTGCTTAAGCGCCTTCTAAAATAGATGCACTTACGTATCCAAGAAACGAAACTTGGCTTAACGATTTCTATTCTACACGACACTTTTCAAGTCGTCACTCATGACGTTCAGTGGTAGGTCCGAAACGGAAAGCGTCACGGCCTTAGAATCGAAAAAAGAAATAATGAGGCACGCTTTGTCAAACATCACAAGATAAGAATGGTGGGAAAAATGGCTAAGAAAGCGACCATAACAGACCGCCGGATGGTCTGATGGCAATCATCGACTCCCCCCAATTATGGATAGGCTCAGCTCGACAGTTTAAGAGATTAGAAGAGCTTAATCGCCCCTTTATTGAAAAAGAGGCAGCTTCGAGGGATTTCACTAGTGAGAGTTGCGTGCATTTTAAGGACAGGCCAGTACCGCTTGATGGCTTTGATACATTTTTGATGGGAGTGGCGATAGAGAACCTCCTCAAGGGCGTTTTAAGGGCAAATGGGTGGAGTTTCAAGGAAGTAGTAAATATGGGGCACAAACTCGCAACTCTATACAAGGCGTGTTGCAAGCTTTGTGGGCTAACCGTCAGTGATGACGAGCGTAAAGCGTTAAAAAAACTTGAGCAGTTCGTTATTTGGGTCGGAAAATACAATCTGCCAACAGAGAATTTAGATAACATTGTGAAAAAATGCGGACTTTTGGCGATAGGCAGCCGTGACGGTCCGACTATCACTCTTGAAGTATCAGAATCAGAAAGAAAATCAATATATGCTGGGTGAACGATTCTTGCACTATCTTACGATGGGTTATACTAGTTTTAATTTCCCAAAATGATGATAACGACAACTTTACGAAGTCATTTTGAGATAGGATAAGGGACCGCTAACCTGCGCAAGAATGCGAAGACATAAGCTATTCTTGTGTTTATTTCGAACATACAGAAATAAAAGACACAATTAACAAGGCGTTAACGCCCAAAAGGAAAACTGATGAGTAACTGGAATATGAGCAGCGAATAGGTATTCACTTTACGTAGCCTATTGCCTCTTTGTACGCTTCCAAAAAACGTTCGATGATATACTCCTTTTTGAGTCCTTTGATTTCCGAACCGCTCATCACCCCGGTAGGCGGTTTGAGACTAGATTGAAAGTTGTACTGCTTCCAGTCTCTTTTGCTGGTAAACCTACTGTGTTGCAAAACAGTTATGCCTCTATCGCTCACTTCTGCAGTGATTGTGTAGGTTATCTCTTCAGCATCGCCTTCGCCGAATACCCTAATAGAGTCCATGGCAGCGCCAGCGCTATGCGTACATTCTACTCTTTTTCCGAGCCCCTCTAACCCCTGTTTCAGTTCTCTAAAAGCAGGCCGGACTACTGACGTGTGGAACTCCTCAGCAATCGGCGCCAAACTTTCTTTTATTTCTTCGTCAAGAAGAGAAGCTTCTCTCTGCCTCTTAAAGAATTCATCTAGCTCTCCAATCCATTCAGCCACGTTTTTTACCTCGATATTTGCCTCTTGCAAGGTTCTTAGACGCGGAAGAAAGTGTCAGAATATACGATAAAGGCTCCGGTGTGAAATTGGCGTGAAACTGACGTTTCGCGGCACACATCAGGGTGAGCTTATGGGTATGCCGGCCACGGGAAAGCACGTAACCTATACGGGTATTGGCATAGACACGGTCGTCAACGGGACGATTACAGAAATGTGGCTCAACTTTGACGCCCTTGGCGTGCTGCAGCAGTTGGGTGCAGTCCCCTCGCCCTGAGAGATGGCAAAAAAGACAGCGTACTATGAGGGTAAGGAAGTAAAGGGCCAAATCGCCAAGCTTGTTATGCTGATGCGAAGCTGAATAATTCGATTCGCTCCCTCGAGTTGCGGCGCGAGATTAGTCCGAAATGTGACCGTTCGAGCCCAGAATGGTGGTAACCTTCGAGCCCTGCAATCCCGACGCGCACAAGATAGCTTGCACGCGGATCTCGTGCGATCCACCTCAAGGTCACTTCGTGTCCGGCATATCGGCTCCGCTCAACGCGCATCATCTCAAGCAGGCTGCCCTGCCTGTCGGAGTACGCTGCTGCTTCGTGGTCGTGCCCACAGAGGATGATGTATCCATCTCCATAATTTTGTTTCACGAATTCGAACGCCTCTAGTGGCGTGTAGTGATACCCGCTCGCATCTAAATACGATCTTGACGAGATGCGTTGCCAAGATCGGTGATAAAGCCAATCGTCGCCAAGCTTGTGCGGATCGATCGGGCCTCCGTGAACGGCCAGAATGCGGCCATCTTCGTTGAGGTAGCAATCGGGAAGATTCTTAAGAAACGATGCGTAGGCGTCCGAGTTTGCGTGCGCTTGTCTGTTACTTGAGTCGCTGCCAGAGACTGGACGACCTAAAAGCATCGCTTCATCGTGATTCCCGCGTAATGAGATGACCGGGGCCGTCTTTTCAAGCTCTCGCAACTTATCAATGACCTCTCCTGGATGATACCCACGCTCGACTATGTCTCCGAGGTTAAGGATCAGCTCCACTTCTGAGTGCTTCCCTTTAAATCGCCTGTCAGCAATAATTGAAAGGATTGCCTCGAGCGATAGTATGTCAGCGTGCACATCAGATATGAATAAAATAGACACGTCTGGACTCCCTACCTATAGAGCCACGGCTACGTACGAATCTTAGAAATAATTTAGTCCCCGAAACGCAATCATATATATTTTTCTTTCAATCCCCGTGCAAATACCCGTGCTTCCTCCAGATCTTCCTCATTTGGCCTTCCTTTATTAGTCCCCCCGAAAAGTTTTAAAGGCCCCCAGGTGGTCCATCCCTTGCAGGAAAAATCACCCACGATGGAGAATCCTCGATTCATCAGCAGCTTTTTCGGAGCAGCATGAGTCTGTATTTCCCCCCCACCACTGGTAGAGAAGATAAAAGCCCGTTTTCCCGTGACGGCCGGGAGCGCCTCCACAAACTGGATGAGGGTTTTGTGGAACTTCTTGCCATAAACCCCTGATCCGAATCCGATCAGGTCATACGCCGTGAGGGTGCTGGGTTGCGCCTGACCGATAGGGACAAGGTCTGCCCCCAGCTCTTCTGCCATCACCTTTGCTACTTTTTCCGTGTTCTGGTGGTGAACTGAGGCATAGACAATTAGTGCTTTCATGGTAAATGCCCAAGGTGGTGCTTATTTTAATATTTTCTGTCCCTGCAATATCAGCCGTGCTTTTTCATATGGATGGGTGTTATCTTCTAACTGCACTAGCTGCACTTCAACGCTCACATACAGAATGAATGGTAGATGGATACGCCGTCGGCATAATGAGATGACCCCCCTGCGTCTGAGACGATCACAGCTGGCGGCCAATCTCTATATCCCGTCGTGTGAAGATGGAGGATTCGTAGGTTTTGAAGCATTTTCGGTGGACNNTGGACTACTCGAGGCGGTGCTAAAGGAAGACAAGAAAAGAAGAAAAGCTATGCCGATATAGTTTGAACGTTGTCTTTTCGTTATGCTGGCTGATGCCCAACCTTATCGCAGTCAACTTCGACAAAGTAGACACCACAATCAAGCGTTTTCTATGCATACCCTAGGAAGCAGCCGGGCAACAACATAAGCTCAAGCTTATACGAAGGGAGTCTCCGTGAACAATTTCATCATTTTGGGCAATGATTATGACCGCTCCGGCGCTCTCCATTTTTGTATTGTCTAACTTTGGTAACAAGAGGTCAA
>PMYA01000103.1 GCA_003170935.1 Methanobacteriota archaeon | reverse complement strand
CGATGAACTGAAACGCTGGACGCAGTCGAAAAACCGGTGGATGCGCCGGGCATCAGCCGTTTCTCTCATTGTCCCCGCAAAACACGGGAAGTTCCTCAAAGAGTCCATTGAAATTGCCGACCTGCTGCTCACCGATACAGACGATATAGTACAGAAAGGGTACGGATGGTTACTGAAGGAGGAAAGCCGGAAGCACACTGACGAGATCTTTGCCTATGTTATGAAAAACAAGAGGCGGATGCCCCGGACGGCGCTGCGGTATGCGATTGAGCTGATGCCAAAGGAACTGAAGGCAGAAGCCATGAAAAAGAACTAGTAATTCGGGTTTTTTTGCCGCAGAACATGATTTATGGGAACTTCTTTGAGCTGGAATAGTTCGATACTATATTCTGTGACCTCCGAAGCAGAAAGAAGACAAGAAGTGAAAAAACATGGGATTACTACCTAGCCTTGACGATCCAAACGCAGCGAAAGGCTATTTGCTTGGGATAAAGATCGTAATCATATTTTGGCTAGTCGTATTCATCGGCATAGCGGGATGCATGTTATTCTCGCGTTGAAACCAAATACGCGCTCTTGTCTCCTTCCAAATTGAGGGAATAACGGAGAAAAAATGTTTTGGAGACGTGCTAACGAAGGCGATTATTGGCAAGGTCGCTTTGATGCGCTACAAGAGCGCGCGCCCAAAGTGATGAGACTCATCGTCTCGATGATACAAACTGCTGGACAGCTCGCGGAGAGTGGGAAACCAAGCGAAGCGTTAAAACTCACAAGCTAAGCAAAAGAGGTTTTTAGGGATTTTCATAACGAACTGGACGAAGTCGCAACGCAACTAGCTCGGCAGAAAGGGTCAAATATCTACAAAACGTTGAAAAAGAGAGGCATAACGGATTCTATGGCGACGCTGGAAGCAGACCTTGACCTGTTTGAGAAGACGTTACGCGAAGGCAATTATTAGAAGCCTGACAATCACCGCCAAACGATTGATCATATGTTTCGTCTTGTTCTTTTCTCTAATTACGCTCAGCATGCGGCGATTTTTCAAACAACACTCATAGCTTTTTATCACGCGCGACAAAATTGACTGCGACATGGCCAACTTCTGCACGAACTGCGGACATAAGCTCTCCTTTTTGGAACGGCACGACAAAGACACGCTTTGCGGCGAGTGCTGTGAAGCCCTCGCAAACGCGCGCCGTGCGCAACTTACTCAGGTCGAACAAGCAATCGCTGCATCCAAGACGACAACACCTGAACAACTCACACTGCTCAAAACGTATGACCACAAAACGATCCTCGACCTTTACTATCGCCTCTATAACACGTTCGTCGCAGATAAGGAGCTCGATGAGCGCGACATCGCCACACTCGGTGACGTTCAGCAGGGCGGCGGACTGACCAACCAAGAGGTTCGCTATGAAGAGCTCATCCGTCCCTACTACTACGTGAGCGCGATCCGCACGGAAGGGAAGCTCCCGACGATCAACCTCACCGTCGAAGGCGCCGGACCGGTAATCCTCCGCAAGGGCGAAGTCGTGCACTACGCCCACGAAGTGACCCTCAACGAGATAAAAAGGGTCAGTCTCGGCTACAGTGGCGGTTCGCACGGCGTCAGCATCCCACTCCCTTTTAAGATCGGCGGCTCACCGATCCGTTACCGCGTTGGCCAGTCGCGCGGACACGTCGTAAGCGAAGACCGGCTGACCCAGACGTCGGCAGGCGTACTTGTTATTACCAACCAGCGCATCGTGCTACAGCCCGCGCCGGGCAACAAGCCGGTGAGCATTCCGCTTACAATGGTGCTCAGCTATAATTGCTACAACAACGGCATTGAGGTGTACAAGGAGGGCCGTGAGAAGGGGTACTTCTTTTCAGTTAAAGACAGTGGCGCAGTTGAGTTGTTTGGCATCTGTCTTGGCTTCTTGTTGGGCGGCAGGGTACAGTAGTCACATCGGAGAACTTTACGCCGAGTCTGTCATAGCGGCAGCCCCGACGACATCGTCATTCGCGTGTGGTGTCCGCACTGTTCTAGGCGTTGAAAAGTGATGGCTATTCACCGACCGCGCTGCATCACAAACCCGAAGCGTTATGCCGCCATAGGGTCTAAATGAATGCGGATGAATAACAGTCGCGTTACGGCCGGAGACAGTAAAAAACGTAGATGGGCTGTCCTCATCTCTAACGTGACGATCCCGCCAATAATTGCCGTGTTCATGTTCTCGCTCATTAACTATTCCTTGCTGCGCGGATTCCCGTTCTTCGCGGTAACGTTTATCACTACACTATTTGCGGCAATTGTGCCACTGAGCGTGTTGCTTATCTGGGAAACGAGAACGAACGCGAAGTTTGACCTTGACATTCCCGCGAGAACAGACAGGAACCATCCACTGCTCGTCGCCTCTGCATCATACCTCATCGGCACCGTCGTATTGGTTGCCGTGCATGCACCGGTGCTTACGACCGTTGTCATGTTGGGCTATTGTGCCGGGACGCTCTTCCTTTTCTTCATCAATCTGTACTGGAAAATCAGCATCCACGCGATGGGCATTGCAGGACCAACGACCGTGCTCGTATTTGCCTTTGGTTATTGGGGTGTGCTGCTGGGGCTGCTCTTGCCGCCCGTTATCTGGAGCAGGGTATACCTCAAAAAGCACACGCTCGCGCAGGCGATCACGGGGGCCATCCTCGGTTTTGTGCTGACCGCCATTATGCTCAGCCTACTGCTCCGTTGTGTGCCGATAAATGCGTCGGTTTGACCGTACGGGGGGCAGCGACTTGTGGAGAGGCTTCTCTTTAACGGAACACGCGTGCAACAGCGACGAGGGGGGTCCAGTCAACGACCTACAACATCATTGCCGACGTCACGCCGCGCGCGACAAGGAAGATGCCGACGATGAAGAACACGGCGGCAATCAGCTGACTGCCGTGTTTGTTCAAGAAACGGATGATGGGATCGAAGATGCGGTCGAAATTTCGGGGTGTCACGGCACAAACGGCGAGTGGCCCCCAACACCAGCATAACGCTATGGCCATGGTCAGGAAAAAGGCGATCGCTTTATCTTGAACGGATAGCACGACGACACCGATATCCTTGCTTGCGGCGAGAACTGGAAGCGATGAGAAGATATTGCCAAAGCCGAAGGCGATTCCCATAGAAACCAATGCACCTGAGCCCATTGCCGTCGCGTCAAACGTTTTTGATCCCTGTTTCTTCAGGAGCGAACGAGCGCTTGCGTAGAGGAGGAGGAGACCGAGGATGAAGTCGATCATCACCGTCATCAACGACGGCTTGCCATCGGTCGTCGTCAGGCTTCCGAGGGCAAGAAAAACAAGGCATATCAGCGAAAACACAACGCAGTACATTGCGACAAAGATCGCGCCTTTTTTGAGCCGGTGTTCAGCTGAGCTCAGTACCGTCATGACCGTTATGATCGCCAAAGGGCTTATCATAGCCGCGATGGCGAGAGGTATCACGACCGCGAGAAGTTGAGGTAGGGTGGCCATAGTGCTTAATTCGATGTTTCAGAGCGTATCAGCCGTTTAAGCGCCAATAACTTAAACGTTCCGATTTAGCGCCGAAATCTAAGCGCGAAACCAACGTGAATACCTG
>PMYA01000058.1 GCA_003170935.1 Methanobacteriota archaeon | reverse complement strand
ACTTATAAGGGCGCTCAGAATTTCCTTTTGTACGGAAGATAGTTCCATAGATTCAATTAATATGATTAATTATAAGATATAAGTCTTATTAAGTTGGAAGGTCTAGGAATAAAAAATGTTTAACATTCAGACAGTTCTGACTTCAAAAGAGTTGTTGGACAAAGCATTCAGAAAAAGCGTCCGCGCAAGAGCAGGAAAAGCTCCAGGGCGAACGGCAGAAAAAGCAATGATACTAACGGCGTCAAATATCCTCGCTGACAACCTTCGAGTAATAGTTCGACGATTTCCAAACCTTAACGAGATCGACCCATTCTACGCAGAGACGATCGACATCGTTATCGGAATTGACAAGCTGAAAATGTCACTTGCTTCTGTCAACTGGGCAGCTACAAAAATTCACCAGTTATCACGGGCTTCAATCGCGAAGATATCCCGAGCGCCCGACCCAAAAGCCGTGCGGAAGCAGATGTTTGGGCGAGCATCGTCTATCATGAGAGAGATACGGTCAGACCTCGATTTCTTAAATCAGGCTCGACGCACAATCAACGCACTTCCTGCTTTAGGGGACGAGCCGACTATACTCATCGCTGGATACCCCAATGTAGGAAAATCGAGTTTTGTCGCGTTTGTAACAAGCGCCACACCTGAGATTGCACTCTACCCCTTCACAACAAAGGGAATTGTCGTAGGGCACATAAAATATCGTGAGAGACGTTATCAAATTGTCGATCTGCCTGGATTGCTTGATCGGCCACTCTTCAAACGGAACCCTATAGAACTCCAAGCAATTTCGGCCCTCAAGCACCTTGGAGACGTCATATTGTTTATTGTAGATCCTTCAGTCACGTCTGGATACACGGTTCCGGAGCAACTTAGCCTTTTAAACGAGTTAAGATCGCAAGTTGCCCTGCCTATCATAGTTGCAGCAACTAAGATGGACCTAAAACCGACAGAATCAGTTGAAGAGTCGTTTAAAATATCAACTATATCCGGCGAAGGGATCGCACAGGTTCTTAAAGCCGCAATTGATATTGCCAACAGCGCTCACACGCAAGGTCCCGCAAACGTTCGAGCTCACAAAGTCGCTGAGAGCTAGAATGGGTGAACACCAGCTACGTAACAAGCGAACAGAAAGCCACCGACAGCACCTGAGTTCAGGAAGGGCAAACCTGCTTGAGGTTTCCCTTTAACAACGAACCACATTAGGGCTACATAACCTACAATGGTTCCAACTGCAGCGCCGAGTGCGGGTCCGTTTATGAACCCGATTGCCGGTGCAACTAAGAACGTGTTTGCAGATACGACCAAAACAGTTGGAATGACTGCATCACCAAGTCCCATAAAGAAGGCTTCGCGTTTCTCTAACTTTTCTTCGCCAGTTGCGTCCGAAGCTTCCCGTGCCCACTTGACGTGAGAGTATCCCCTATTTCGAGGCAGCACGAACAATACAGGCAACTTTAGATCCACAACCCCCTCAGCGAGGCTAATCATATGCTTAGTCTGATACACAGACACGAAGTCATAAATGGCGAGTCCTATCAGCAACACTAACGTAGGCACAACGGCAAGAGAGATGCCAAAAATTGCGGCTGCCCCGGCACCTATCAAGATCCCAACAGCGTCGATCACCCACCATTCAGGGTAATAAAACAGAACAAATGCGGTGAGTGCAGTTGCACCTATCGCTATTATCTGTCCTAAGTCTCCTAGATTGAGCAGAACTGATGAAAACACAAAGTAGAGGGTTGAAATGATCACGAGGCCGATAATGAGCTGTATTATCCAGCGCCTCCCCAATTTTATGATAACAAGCAAAAGTGCCGTAAAGGCCAAAACAAGCAAAAAATAGTAAATCGGATTATAGACAGATTCCGGATTGCTGAATGCTTGCATGTTAGAAGCTTGAAACGGTTGGGCTAATAGAAGCGCGACCAACTGAGTGGCAATGATAAATAGCGCCATCGCAAAAGGCGAAATACGCGTTAAAATCTCATTCATTTTGAGGTACACACTCCGGCGACAAGTATAAACTCAAAGGCTAAAAGCAGCTAAATTCAAGGCCCACTGCCACCTTCGCCGTATGCGCGCTCCTGGTATATAGAGTTGCGGCCACGCGTGCGCCCCCTTATATTCTAAGGAAGCCCCTGACAGTAGCATATTACCAAAGAGCGGCAAATGCTAAAAGTACTGAGAAGATGGTTGTCCCCTGCCCACGTTTGTCTCGCTACCGCCTCAGCGCTGTAAGAGCTGCCTTGCATAGATTTAACTGAGCTTCCGACGTACCCCAAACTGCAAAGAGTTGGTAGAATGGGAGTTCCAATCGGAGATCTACTTCCGCGGACAAAGATACAGATAGAACAGATCGATAGTGTCGCTATTGACGCTTTCAATGCTATTTATCAGTTCTTAAGCATAATCCGACAAAGGGACGGAACGCCGTTAATGGACAACGCTGGAAGAGTAACCTCTCATCTTTCTGGACTGTTTTATCGAACCGCATATATCATAGAAGCTGGGGTGAAGCCAGTCTACGTTTTTGATGGAGAACCACCAGAATGGAAGAAAGAAACCGTCCTTAAGCGAAAAGAAACGCGAGAACACGCTACACGGGAGTGGGCGCAGGCACGAGCAGAAGGGAGGGCAGATGCTTTTAAATACGCCCAAGCGTCAGCTCGACTAGATGAGCAGATTCTCGATAGCTCGAAAATCCTGTTACGTCACTTGGGCATTCCCATAGTCAATGCTGCAAGTGAGGGAGAGGCACAAGCGGCATATATGACGAGCAAAGGTGACGTCTCATTTACTGCATCTCAGGATATTGACGCGCTACTTTTTGGAACCCCCCGACTAGTACGGAACCTAACCTTAACGGGACGACGAAAACTCCCCGGTAAAAATGCTTACGTGAGCATTAGTCCCGAACTATTTGAGCTCGACTTCATTCTCTCGTCTTTAGAGATTAATCGCGAGCAGCTTATCGAAATGAGCATTCTTGTTGGGACGGATTACAACAAAGGGGTAAAAGGTATCGGACCAAAAAAGGCCTTGAGGATGATAAAGAGCTTTAACATTCAACGAGCGTTGGATGATTTAGGAGAGCGTCTTGACTACGCACCTATAAAGCAGTTCTTCCTCGACCCTGTCGTCACTCATGAATATGATCTTACGTGGGCCCCAGTAAACGAAGAAGAGCTAGTGAGTTTCTTATGTGACGAGCATGATTTCTCCAGAGAGAGGGTTGAAAATACCGTGCAACGGATAGCTAGCGCACGAGATGAAGCAGCTCAGCAGTCGCTGGCTCAGTGGCTATAAGGCAGTTTTTGAGTCGCAGAGCCTCAAGAGGTCGTCTTTTTATCGTATTACATATCCGGAAACCCATATTTCCCTACTAGCAAAACAAAGGCGACGGCGCCGTGAGCTTCTTTTTCTATAACGTTATTTTTGCGAACCAAGAAAAGTTCCTGGAGTCCTTTTCCCAAAGGCAGTACCATCCGACCACCTTCCTTCAACTGCTCAAGCAATGGAGAAGGGATTTCGGGTGCTGAACAGGTCACTAGAATCCGGTCGAAAGGAGCATATTCTGGGAGTCCTAGTGACCCATCTCCAACAAGGGGCACTACATTTGCGGGCAACAGTTTACGCGCATTCTCTACCAATCCTTCAAATCTGTCGATAGTGTAGATAGTCCCTTCCCCTGCAAGCTGTGCCAGTACGGCCGCATGGTACCCTGAACCTGTGCCTATCTCGAGCACTCGAGATTGAGGTTCAACGCGTAAAATTTCACACATGATGGCCACCATATGTGGGGCAGAAATCGTCTGCCCTTTGCCGATTGGCAGCGGCTGGTCTCGATATGCAGAATCGCGCAAGCTCTGTGGCACAAAATCTTCGCGTCTCACCGCGCCCATTGCGTATACCACTCGCTCGCTTATACCACGATATCTTAGGCCTTTCAGAAGTGATGCCCTTTCACGCTCTAAAGGCGTCGTGCTACCTCCTTTGAGTAGGCTTATGCCGAGTGAAGGAAAACTGGTTCCGATCGGCACTTCGTCTGGTTGTATTCTTGATGTACACTCTCGCGATGTCTTTTGCACTAGCAGACTGCCCAACGCGATCAAAAAGGGGCCCATGCTTGATCTTAATGCGAGCTACTTCTCCTAACCGTTCTTTATCTCCGACAACGAATCTCTTCTCGCCATCAAACGCAATTTTGTGTGATTTCGTGGTCTTGCCTGAGTGAACGGCTATCTTAACGACTACCTTATCGATTTTCTGAGCCCAAAGAGCTCTAATTGACTCAGCTTCTGCCTCAACGGTTCGAACTCCGCCGTCAAGTTCGATAGCAGTTATTCGCACGGCGTCAACCGACGAGTTCTCAACAATGAATTCATCCCCTATATGGAGGCGCTCGAGAGCGCTCAACTCAAGCCAGCTCATGTGAGAGTTATCGTAGTCGCTAACGATGACCCTAAGCTTAAGGTTTTTAAAGCGAGGCGGGAGAGCGACTTGCTGCGTAGTGTGGCACAACGTGCAGCGAATGACGAGCTTCTTTTTAGTAGTGCTCAAAACGTCGTGGGGTACCTTTTTATCTGACGAACACGAAGGACACTCAAAGCTAGTCTCTTGATTCATCATTTGTTAATAGCTACGTGCTTACAGATAATAATACGGATATGTTGAGCGATACGATACACGCCAAAGGCCATCATAACATCTTAGCGACTCACAAAACGACACTTCAAATTACCAAAGATCACCAAATCTCAAAAAGAGCGGACTGCATTGTAGCAGTTTCAGCGGACAAATCATTATGTAATCTGGCAAGCGACGTCAAAACTGTTTTGAGCTCAAACACAGCAAAAATGCAATTGACGATTAGGGCAGGTCACATGAGTGAGGTGATTACGGGTTTTGGCAACGCAAACCTCTCACTTTCGGACACCGACGATATGGTTGTAAGAAAGAGCGCATTCATCTCAGGAAGGACGTTAATGGTTGGATCAAACAAAGCAGCGCGAGATCTTGATCGCACGTTTGTCGAAAAGCTGAAAAAGCCAGAGGATATAACTATCACTTTAGAGATAGATTTTTAGAGGCACTTATTAATTGTGTTTTTTTTAATTTATTGCATTTTTGTGGATTTTTGGCGATTATCAGCATATAGATAGGTTTAAATAGAAACGTAATGAATTAGGGAGTGTTTACTGGTTTTTGTTT
>PMYA01000091.1 GCA_003170935.1 Methanobacteriota archaeon | reverse complement strand
GACTCAGATCGTGTTGATTCCCCCATCATTAATGATCTAGATGTCGAGACGCTTCACCCGATAACGAGGCAAATCGATCATATCGCACCCGCCCAGAACGGCACCGGTTCATTGGATCGAAAAAAGAAGCGTGAATTTTTTCCGTCCTCGCACGTGTGCGATCCGAGCTATACAGCAACAAAAACGCAACGCATATGTACGCGAATGGAGAGATTTACACAATTTGTCTGAGCTGGTTCGCGGCAAGCTCTCAGATCAGGCAAATACAAAGTAACTCGCAGCGAGAATACAAATGGCAAGCCTTCTGGGGGCTATAACGCCCTCATTGGACATCGGTGGGATTCTTAGCTATATTACAGCAGGCAGGTGCCACCATCCAAAAAAATACCGTGCTCATTATTGACGACGATCTGGCACTCCTCGAGAGCGCCCAAGCCATCATCGAGAGCGCAGGCTACGCCGTCCAAACAGCAGAAACCGCGCGCGATGCCATTCGCAAGGCAAAAAGTGACTGGTTTGATATCGCGCTCTTGGACATAGACCTTCCTGACATGCAGGGCACCGAGCTGCTTCAGCAGCTCCAGGCGATCAAGCCGCGGATGATTAAGATCATGGTGACTGGCTCCGCGAGTTTAGAGAACGCCATTCAATGTGTAAATTTGGAAGCAAAAGCCTACATTGTTAAACCTTTTAATCCGGCTGATTTGTTACAGGTAATGGAGGAGAAGCTAAAAGAACGACGTGCCGCTGAGAGAGTCGATGAGGAAAAAGTGACGGACTTCATCGAAGAACGGCTGCAAAAGCTAGAAACGGTGCATTCACTCGAACGAAACGATAAGTGAATGTAAGTATCTAATAACCGGCCTTCTCAGCGCTAACGGACGGGTTATCATGATGATTCCACGGAGCTAGCACGATGACAATCACTCGAGATCGTCTTGTTGCTTTGCTATCAGAGTATGGAATCGAAGACAACACCATCCTTAACAAAGCCGACATCAGCGCCGAACGTCTTATTCTCGAACTAAATCGCCACAAGATCAGTGTGCCCGAACCTTTTTTCAAAGCGTTAGCGGATGCCCTGCACCTCGTGTTTATCCCAAAGGAGCAAATCCTAAGTAAGAGCTACTTGGCCCCGGGATTGCCGTATGCGGTAATGAGAGAGAATTTGACGTTTTTGCTAAAACTCTCACGCGAGGGGGCGGAGTTCGTGACGGCAAACCCACTCAATACCACTTTTTTTGCAAAGCTCGAAAATATTTTCAGAGTGCCTGTTACCCTACACGTGACATCAGCTGACGCTATTAAAGAGGCCATTGATCAAGGGTACACAGAGCTCCACGCCGACAGAGCGCTGGACGAATTACGAGAAAGAGCACCCGATGAATCTGCATACCGTGTCCTGTACCCTTGGCAGCAATATGGTATCATCATCGTCTTAGTCGCCTTTCTTCTATTGTTCTTAGGAGATTATCCGCTGTCACTTATCGTACTTTTCACCGTGATAAACGTCGTCTATTTTGGGTTAAATCTGTTCAAGTTTTATTTATCGTTCCTTGGATTCCAAGGCTCACGATCAGAGGTTACCATACGAACTGAAGACATTGAGAAGCTTGATGACGCTGTATGCCCCGTGTTCACCCTATTTGTGCCGGTGTATCGTGATGCAGAGATGCTTCCGCATTTAATCAGGAATCTCCACCGGTTAGATTACCCTAAAGATAAACTCGATATTAAGATTTTGATGGAGGAAATGGATGACGAAACGCTCGGTGCAGCCCGCAGATTGGGCCTATTTGGCGAGCCAGAGATGATTATGGAATCCATGAGCTCCGACGAGTACCGAGAGTACCTCAAGCCATTTGAGCCAATCATTGTTCCAGATGCCGATATTAAGACAAAACCCCGTGCCTGCAATTATGGCCTGCAAAGGGCACGAGGCGGATTCTGTGTAATATTTGATGCTGAAGACGATCCCGATCCCGATCAATTAAAGAAAGCTGTGTTGGCCTTTTCTCATGTTGACCGTGATTGTGTGTGCCTGCAATCTCGCTTGAATTTCTATAATCCAAAGGATAACGTGCTCACGCGCTGGTTCACTCTAGAATACTCATATTGGTATGATTTCTATCTTCACGGGGTAGATCGAATCGGGGCACCGATCCCGCTCGGAGGAACAAGCAACCACTTCAGAACTAAAGCGCTGCGCGACTTAGGTGGATGGGATCCATATAACGTCACAGAAGATGCCGATCTCGGCATACGGATCGCACGAAAGAAGCTCAGAACGTCCATGTTAAACAGTTACACCTATGAAGAGGCGAACACAAAGTGGTGGAACTGGATACGACAGCGATCTCGCTGGATTAAGGGGTATATTCAGACATATCTCGTGCATATGCGCCATCCACGTGAGTTGCGTGCCGACTTAGGATGGCGCAAATTTGCGCTCTTTCAACTCACACTAGGTAGCAGCGTTTTTGTCGTCCTCATTAATCCTATACTATGGCTGACGGCAGCTCTCGCGATCTTGATTCCGGGCGTCTTTCCCTTCTTATTGTTCTATCCACTGGCGTACGTGTGTCTCTTCAACTTGGTTATCGGCAATGCTTTTTTTATTATCACACAGGTAATTGCTGCCGTGAAAGAACGGGAGTACTCGCTCATTCCATTTGCGCTGCTTGTCCCCATATATTGGGCCTTGATGAGTATAGCGGCTTGGAAAGGTGCTATACAACTCCTCACAAAACCATTTTACTGGGAAAAGACACAGCACGGGATTAGTAAGTCGGACCGGCAAGAACGTCAAACAGAAGAGCAGAGCGTTTTAGCGGATTGATTGCATGTTGAAGCTCCGGCACCGAATGAACTCGCTTAACCATTTTATAGTAAACGATTGTGGGAGTTGACAAGGAATAGAGATGTCGGATCTTTCAACGTAGCAGTTGCTCAAACGTGTGCTATCCGGAATACACGCGTCATAGACGCGATCCTGGGCATCACGCCAGAATGGGCTGAAGCAACGGCGCAGTTGTACAAAAGCAACGCGAAGGACGTGGTAATCGTCAAGGACATCAGGACCGCTGAAGCAGCCAAGGTCATTGAGAATATCCAAAGAGACCTCAACATCGCCCTCATGAATGAACTGGCGCTGATCTTTGAACGCTTGCACATCGGTATCATGGACGTCATCAAAGCCGCGTCGACCAAGTGGAACTTCAACGTGTATTACCCGGGAGCCGGAGTCGGGGGGCACTGCCTGCCGGTTGACCCGTACTATCTCGTCAACAAGGCTGAGGAACTCGGCTATCACTCGCAGGTGATCACGGCCGGCAGGGCGATCAACGACTATATGCCCCTGCACGTTTTCCAATTGGT
>PMYA01000074.1 GCA_003170935.1 Methanobacteriota archaeon | reverse complement strand
ATATAAGCCTAACGCGCCTGCCGAGTAAGAGAGTTTCATCCAAACTTTAACTTTTGGGGGCCTCTTATTTGCTAGAATACGAATGAAATTTGGAGTTTTAAAGGTGGGAAGTGAACGCTACTGCAGGCACGTATCAAAATAACCTACTACAGGACCAATGGGCTTAACTCGAAAAAAAAGAACGAAGGAGGGGCCAGTGCTAGTCCCTCCTTATTAGCTCATAAATCCGCTCTTGCGCATCCACGCCTGCTGTTACTGAAGAGAGACTATAGTATCTTACCCGTTAGGCCATCCACTTTTTTGCGACTTCACGGGGACGGAAGAAAGAATAAAAAAAGGCTAAAAAGACCGAGGCTTTCTCTTTTTTCATCACCGGATCAGTTACGTTTTTGATCGACGTGCTACAGCCTTCCGTATCAACCACACCACGTAACCCAAAAAAACCCTCTCCCTCCGTGTTCTGCGAGCGAGGATCGCTTCCGTCGAATAGAAGTCTTTCTTGAGCGTCGCTATCTCTGTTCGCGGCGCGTAAAGGACATAGATCGGAATACCAATCAGAATCGACGCCACACCGAATGCCACGGCGGTAATTCCACACTCGTAAATGAGAAACGTGCTTAAGATGATGCCTGCAATAGGAATGACCGGGCCTGTAAACCGCTCAAGGTAAGTGCGTTCACTTGCCGCGTGCTTCTTTTGCTCACGCAACGTCAGAACCGCCGCACTTGTGACAAGATACACGAACGCGAGATTGAACGTTGAGAACACGATGAGCTGGGTGAGGCCGCCGACCAACGACGCGATGAGCGCGATGACAGACTGTGCGATGATCGCATTATAGGGGGTGCCGAACCGAGGGTGGAGACGACTGAGGAACTTCGGGAACAGGCCTTCAAGCGAGATTGCGTAGGACAATCGTGAGGTCGACAGCGTGCCAGATTCATCAAACCCAGAAATCGAAATAAGTGCCCCGATTCCGAGCACGGCACCGCCAATGAGTGCAAGCGTCGGCGTGTACGATAGGGCGACGCTTCCCGCCGTAGCAAGCGGAGTGATATCGGTTTGAAGCACGGTCCAGTTCACCGCCGCGAGCACGACGAAGTTCGTTAAGACATAGAAGAGCGTCACGATAACCATGCCGATTACCATCGCCTTTGGGATGGTCTTTGTCGGGTTTTCAACTTCGCCGGACGGGATGACGGCAAGCTCAAAACCTGCGTACGCCCACACTATGAGAATCAGTGCCTGCCCGAAATTGCCGAGGCCGAGCGGTGCAAACGGTAAAAGGTTCGAAGCGGCGGTACCTGGGTTTAACGTCAAATAGACGAATCCGGCGACGATCAGCAGGAGGAGCGGACTCAATTTTGCGATGGTAAGGACGTCATTTGCGCGCCCCGCCTCCTTAGCGCCGCGCACGTTCACATAGGCAATAATAACGACAAAGAGGATCTTAATGATCACCCCCTCAGCAAAACTAAGCGAAGGGACAAAATAAGTCAAATAGCGGACGAACGCGACGGGCATGACGGCGAGTGCGGCGACCTCGGCAATCCAGAGCGGCCAGCCCACCAAGAAACCGGCAAAATCTCCCCACGCTTCGCGCGCGTAGGCAAACGACCCCCCTACTCGAGGCACGAGAGCGGCAGCTTCTGCAAAGTTTAAAGCTAGGATCATGGCGATTGCCCCCGCAACAAGCCACACGAGCAAACTAGCCGGCCCAAGATACGCACTGCCCAACGAGGCAACGATGTATATGTCCGCGCCTACGGCGCCGCCAACGACCAGATTCGTCACGTCAAAGAGGTTAAGCTTCTGCGACGTTTGCCCGTTCTTCATAGATGAGTACCAGTTTTCATTTAGAGATGATTATCCTCTTTAGACCTTTAAATGCAGATATTTGTTGCGCCTCCGCTATCCCAAGCCCACACGTGTCCAGAAATAGCCCTTTTTCCGAGCGTGCGAAACCGCTGGGCTGCGCAAACAGCCCACACGTCACCTGCTGTTTTAACATTTCAGGCAGAGCTAAGAATTGCGCACGCGCAAGGACGCAACATTTATATAAATATCGGTGCTGTGTGGTTTCACCCATTTGACGAGGAGTTAAGCAAGCGATGGAAGAAGAGCCACCGGTTCTGAAAGGAAACCGCTTTTCGTCATCCTCTCTATTGTATTCCTCGATTTAGTGAGGTCGGCATTCTTATCCCTATCGTCCCCATACTGCTCGCTGCCCCGCTCTCCCTATTACGTTCTTCCGGCTGGCTACACCATACAACAGGGGTACATCCTCCTCGGGTGGCTCGTGGCAATCTATTCTATTTTTCAGTTTCTTGCTGCCCCTATCTTAGGCCAACTCTCGGATAAATATGGAAGGAGAAAAGTGCTCGGCGTGTCACTCGGCGGCACGTGTATATCCTACATTGTCTTCGCAATGGGTATCATCACCAAAAACATTCCCCTCCTCTTCCTCGCTCGCGCTTTCGACGGCATTACGGGGGCAACATTCCGGTCGCACAGGCGGTCGTCACTGATATTACGCCCGTTAAAGAAAGGGCGAAAAACTTCGGGCTTATTGGAGCGGCGTTCGGGCTTGGGTTCATTATTGGTCCTTATATCGGTGGTAAACTGTCTGACCCGTCCATCGTAAGTTGGTTCAACGCTGCTACGCCCTTTTGGTTTGCCGCATTGCTGGGCGCGGTGAATATCGTGCTTGTTATCACGTTGCTTCCTGAGACCCTTGCGCGAACACACAAAGAGGTCAAAATACGGTGGGCTCAATCCCTTATTGATATCGTCCACGCCTATACATACAGAGGCTTTCAGACGCTCTTTACGACCTCCTTTCTTTTCCACGGAGGTTTCACGTTTTACACGACGTTCATCGGCGTCTACTTCATTAACAAATTCAATTTCACCTCAGGCAACATAGGAGATTTTCTGGCGTACGTCGGGCTCTGGATCGTGATCTCACAAGGGTTAATCCTCCGAAAGCTCACAAGATTTGCTGATTACAAAATACTCCGCGTCACCCTCATTACCACCGGGGTGCTTATCCTTGCGTTTTTCCTACCCACGGTGTGGTGGCAACTGCTTTTTGTCGTCCCCTTTTTTGGGATTCCAAATGGGCTTTCACAAGCCTTCCTCCCGACGATTATCAGTAAATCGGCGGAGCAATCGAGGCAAGGCGAGATTTTGGGCATCAATGCGAGCGTCTCAGCCTTAGCCCAATCAATTCCTCCAATAGCAGCGGGCTATCTTGTCGCTCAGATCGTCGCAACGGCACCGATATACGTGGCGTCGCTTTTCATCGTGCTCTCGGGAGTAATATTTGGCTATTCTACAAGCGCAAGGACCAGGAAAATCAAGCGCATCCTGTAGCATGATAGCGTCGCAACGACGGTAGCTAGCGTGTCTGTCTGAACGCTCGTGAAAAGGGATACGATTGTTGCAACAATATTCTTTCAGCGTCGGGTCCGCCGGTCCTTAAGAGTTCTAACTTGCAAGAGTTCGAAGATAACCGAAGATAAATGGGTAATCGAGGACCCCGACTTGTGCCGATCGGACAAACTTAGGCCGTCTACGCGGGAACGCAGCAGATGACGGACGTAACAAGGCGGTGGCTCAATAAGTCAAGTTCTAAACCGTTCCGTCCATATCCCGCTTACCCCCCTACAGCGTTGAAGGCTGAAGATATCATCCAAGCCTATCGTTTCAGCTGATGTTACGCTCCGGCACGTTTTCTTTCTGCTTGAGCAGACCCCTAAACTCTGTTGCCGAGATTAGCAGCAATCGTGTCGTGACGAGTTACGTTTCATCATCTTTAGCAGTCGAGGAGCTAAGAATACGACGTGCAACGTCAAGGTCACGACGAAAAATAAGACGTGTATTAACATAATCACAAAACCGACTGCCATTAGCGTCTTACACCATAGAAATTTGCCTGACATTTCTCCCTCGCAAACGAGCTGTGTGCTCCTAAAAAAACGGTAAAAAAAGATAAACTTTGCGTTCGAGGACTAAGTAACAAAAACCTAAGATCAAGAAATGATTTCACCACCCTGTCGTAGTCGCACATAATAGGCGTGCTGCTGCTTGGCCAATTTAGAAGTATGGATAGCTAAAGCAAGCGAAACGAAGCCTTATTCGTTTCTGACGACATACCGGGGAACATCAAGTATAGTCCTAAGTAATCATGCCACCGGCTCACAGCCAGACATCTTTGCTGCACATCAAAAAGTCCCGCTTGAGCTGAAAACGGGCGTTAAAACAACGATATTTGGGGGCAATCATCTCACAGATTGGCCCAAAAAGGACGGGATAGGGATGATGGTAAATCGTGTGGATAACAGACAACGTCTATGAAATCAAATCAAGGGCAGTCAGTATGTTCGTTTACACAGCAGCTGATCCGCCAATTTGCTTTGATACGGGTATTAGTGAGCAGCCCGTCAAACGAGGGTTTGATGCCCTCGGTTTCAAGCCTGAGCACGTCAAGTACGTGTTTCTCACGCACACCGATCGCGACCACGTAGGCGGCCTAGACCTCTTCAAAAATGCCGACGTTTACTTGTCGATCGCTGAAGAGCAGATGATTAACAGAACAACGCCGCGGTTCTTAGGGTTCGTGTATAATCGACCGCTTAAGAAACCCTACACGCTGCTCAAAAACGGAGACATTGTCCTTGCGGGAGAGGCAAAAATCGAGGCTCTCGCAACTCCGGGCCACACTCCAGGCTCCATGTCCTTCCTCGTCAACAGTTCCATTCTGTTCGTTGGCGATACGCTTGTCCTCAGAGAAGGGAAGGCACGCCACTTCTCAAAGCTAAACGTTAGAGATCTGACGCATATGGACATCGCCACACAAATCGAATCAGTAAAAAAAATAGCACAACTCAAGAACATATCGCTGATGGCAACTGCTCACTCTGGTTTCACAACAGAGTTTGAATCCGCGATGGGTGACTGGGAATAACGGCCCACTTTGGGGGCGAACTTTTTAAGGGCGCTATGCACACCGCCGATAGTTTGGCAAGACTGACGATAATTAACGCCTTTATAGCCATCCATTCGCAACGTGCAGCAGACGTAAGCTTTAAGCCAGGGGTGTGATATCCATCCTGAGGAGCTAAAGCATGCAAACATTAACCGCTACAGAGGGCGGTGCGCTCGCCGCACCTATGATTTATAGCCTCGTGACGTCGCTCGATACAAACGGAAAACCGAACGCACTCGGCGTATCGTGGGTGACCCGCACGTCGTTTGACCCCTTTTTATTGCTCATATCGATCGATCATTCGCGTTATTCTCACGCGGGAATTGACTTTCACAAAGAATTTGTGGTTAACTATCCAAATGCAGAACAAATAGAAGCAGCCTGGTTATGCGGCACGAAATCGGGGCGAGATAGCGACAAGATCAAAGAGGCGGGCATTTCCTTGATCGACTCTATCGCAGTCAAAGTACCGACGATTGAAGGGGCGACCGTGGCGTTTGAGTGTAAAGTCGTGGGGCAGTTTGAGACAGGAGATCATACAGTGTTTGTTGGAGAAGTCGTTGCGACGCGCGGTGAGCCTCAAAAGGCGGCACATTTGTATGTTACGTCGAACTACAAATTCTTCAGTCTCGAAGGTTCGCGCGTCCCCAATCGATAGGCCATACCCGACGCGTTTTGAATCAAAAAAGCCTTAGATTCGTTGGTCAAAAAACCCAATGGTACCGAGGGGGGCCTGAAATCCGCCAAGCGTTTTTTGTCTACATCTGCACCTGCAATTCGTCAGCAAACTGGCGTAGCTTGTCTTGATGCGCACCATTCTTGACCTCCTCTCCCTTGATAGCAAAACTGCTTACCGGACTTCGTTCACAGAGTGATTCCATCTCAGCAAATAGCTGCTGACTCTCGCCACCGCCGTGTGTGCAAAAAAATGCTACCCGTTTGAACTTCGACTTATTATTGGCTATATATGTCCGCGTAGCACTCGATAAAGTGCCTGCCCAAATGGGCGTGCCGAGTATTATTAGATCGTATAACGCAGGATCACGTTTAATGTCTGTGAGCTTGGTGAGCTTTTTTGCCGTTGCGTCCTTTCCAGCTAACAAAAAGCCCAGAGGCCCGCTGCGTTTTTTAGTGTCAAGGAGTTCTTCACTGTCGCAGTCAAGCATTTCAGCGAGAGTTTCCCCGACCCGTTTGGTTGCCCCTGTTCGTGAATAAAATACGACTAAAGGATTCATTTTAGGTTCATTCCCGTCCTTTAGTTCAGTTTAACGCCTTAAAGCTTTTTACAACAGCGCACAATTCGATAACCCCTACAGGCATTTTCCTGTCGTAAGGTCAACCTTTTTTTGACGTTCAGAAGCCATGCAGCATAGTGTGACACGAACACACTGTCACGCTTTCCCACACAATCGCTGCCTCACGCGGCCTTATGAAACTACTCTGTGTAGTGTGGATCGGAGATGAACGTTATGGCAACGAACGTAACAACCATAAAAAAAGGGGCGTGCTGGTATGGCCTCCACTTCGGCTGCATAAACGCAAACGATCCAAACTGCACCAAGTGTGCAGAGCGACTCGCCAACGCCGTGAACAGCGTGCTTCGCCCCACGGCTCCGGCATGGGCACAATCCGTTGAAGCGCAAGAGTGGAAACGCGCAGTGCTTGAGGTCCGTAATAGATGATAAGGCTCACTACTACCTTTGGGGCGCGCGACGTCGCACCAAACGCAGGCGGCCTCTCGATGTATCTTCAGTCAGGAGGCCGCCGCAGGATAGATTCAAAAAACTTCCATCTAGGTTCCTACTCGGCAGCTACCCATGCACCTCTTCCTTCGATATATTCGATGCTACAATTCTGAAACGGGGCCCTAGAATCAAAGGAAATCGAACAAAGAAAAAATGAGCTGGGAGCTAAAAAATAGGGTATAGGAACACGCTCGTAGGGCGGCGATCGATTTGGATTGTCATTTCGTGCCCCGTGCTATAAATATGCTATTGTTAGCGCAGTTGTCAGTGGATTTCGATGGCACGCACACTTGCTCTCCAGTGGAGCTCACCACGATGTCTCTCAGCCCCGCTTCTGCAAACCACGCATTTATATCCTCTCTCCTAAACCCCATCCATAGATCGGCCGTCTCCTCCAGAAGAAACGCGAACGCGTGCTCATCGCAGTCCGTGATTATGAGCGTGCCGCCTTTCTTGAGAATCCGCGCCATCTCACCTATCACTGCTGCCGGATGCACGACGTGGTGAAGGCACATGTTGGCAAAAACGTAGTCTACGGCCCCGGTACGAACGGGAAGACGTTCAGCGCTTCCGGTACAACAGTGCAGGCCCGCGGTAACAAATGCCTTGCGCCTAAGTACCTGCAGCATAGGGAGCGACTCGTCGATCGCGAGCACCTCCACGCCGTGCCCGATGAGCCCTTCGGTGATGAACCCGGTTCCCGCCCCGACGTCAACAGCGAGCTTTCGCGGCTGCACCCGTGCCTCAGAGAGCACCCGATCCCGCACCCGCTCAGAAAAATAGGTTTGCCGCATATCGTCCCATCGTGGGGCAATCTCGTCGAAGTAACCTCTCTCGTGCATGCCGTCTCTCCTTTTCCGCTTGTTAGTAAGATCGCCTGCAGGCTAGAATGTTGCTTGTTTCTTTTGACTGGTTGAAGTCAAAGGATTGGTGCAACCTGTTACTGACAAAGATGCAACTAACGAGCAATAGAACAGTTATCGCGGCTATTGGTTAAATTGTATACGCTTATCCAAGGGGTGATTCGTGGATTAACTATTCCGATCAACGGAAGAGTATGCGTGCACCTGACTAGGAAGCAATTGGTATATATCGTTTGAAAGGAATGGGGGTTTTTAAATGGAAAATCAACAAAAACGTTCCCCACCATCATGGATGGTGTATGCCAGCATCGGTATCGCGTTTATATGGCTGCTTTTCGTGGGACTGTGGCTCATATTCTATGCCGGTGATTTTAGCTTCTGGCAAAACATAGGGATCGTCATTGTCTCTCTTGCAGGTGTAGCGATATTAGAGACCGCGATCTGGCTCCCGTGGGGGATGAAACAACCTGATTGGGGAAAGAGCTAGGTTTTGCGACGATCTGCGCCGACTTGCATATTAATGATCGTACCTAGCACCAGGCGCTTCCTTAAAGGACTAATACACGATTGGCGTTTCTCCTGATCATCATTCGCGGCATTCCTAAAGCTCGAAACGAGCGCATCGAGCGCCCACCTGAATTGCGGGGTTTATAATCGGTGCCCCAGCATTAGCATGATCAACTGTATACGAGCAGGAACGCCAATTGTTTGAATACATTACTTTTGGACTTTTAGGAGGAGAAAATGTCTGCAAAATTGGAGATAATCAAAGCAGATATTACCACTTTATCAGTGGATGCCATCGTCAATGCCGCCAATAACAGTTTGCTGGGAGGAGGCGGAGTTGATGGGACGATTCATCGCCAAGCTGGACCGGAATTGCTTAAAGAATGTGCCGCCTTGGGGGGGTGTCTAGCCGGAGAGGCGAAGATCACGAAAGGGTATCGTTTGCCGGCGCGTTTTGTGATTCATACTGTCGGACCCATCTGGCGTGGGGGCGGCCACGATGAACCAGAATTGCTGGCGGGCTGTTATCGAAGCTGTTTCGCGTTAGCACAGCAACATTATTTGAAATCCCTGGCTTTTCCTTCCATCAGCACTGGTGCCTATAGATATCCCGTCGAAAAGGCCAGCGACATTGCTCTGCGCGAAATTCAATTGGCCATAAAGCAATATCCGGATTTGGAAAAAGTCGTTGTGGCTTGCTTTAATCAAAAAACGCTGGAGGTTTACCAGAAAACTGCAAGCTCTAAGTACAATGTATGTGGATTTTGAATGGCTCAAAAATAGGTATAGGTCGTTGTGCAATTCAATCCTTTAAAAGAAGCAGACTGGGCACTGGCTGAAATTTCGTGCGATGCGTCTTGTTCCGGCCAAGTCAACGACCGATTGACATTTGCAAGGTGCAGCTGCAAATAGGAAAGTAAATGATTTAGATAGTCAAAATAGCCTAATAATCGTCCGCGCAGACTTATCCTTAAAGCCTTATAGTATAGGGACGCGTTGTTCGAAGCGACAAGACAATTATGCGACGGTGAGTTATTTGAATAAAGTAGTGCTAGCAATCGGCGCCCATCCTGATGACTGTGAATTAGGCTGCTATGCGACGTTAGCGTATCACAAAAGCCAAGGCGACTCGGTTCACCTCCTGATACTCTCAAAAGGCGAAGCAGGAGGGCCAAGCAAAAAAAGAATAAAAGAGAGCAAAGAAGCCGCCCAATTACTTGGTGCTGACAGCATAACTGTAGGTGACCTGAAAGATCGGATGATAACATCTGACTCTCAGACAATCGACCTTATTCAGGCAGGTTTAGAGGAAGTGCAGCCGGACAGGATATACACTCATAGCCCGCACGACAATCATCAAGACCATCGAAACGCTGCGCTAGCAACAATGACGCTTTATCGGCATGTTGACGATATATTTCTTTATGAGTCCCCGAGCGTGTCCCACGAGTTCACTCCGAGAGTTTTTGTCAATATAACGCGTTTCTTTCATGTCAAAATTGCAGCTTTGAAACTCCACGAAACCCAGAATAGGAAATACTATATTAGAACAGAAGCGATCGAAGGCCTTGCTCAGTATCGTGCTTTTCAGGCTGGAATGCTAGCTAAGTATAATCACAGCAAAGCTGAAGCTTTCGACCTTGCGAAACTCACCTTATTCTAGTTCCCGCTTACGCTCGCATTATACCAATCCTTCGATGCCTTGTTTCTCCTTTATGCTCCAAGACGGTCAATCTGAGCTGGGTTATCGCATCTGCGGTGTAACTAGGATAATAAAACCCTTCGAACTTCTTTGCGGTTTTCATAGCATCAATATAAAGCAGGAGGGAGACCAAATCTCCTTCAATATCAACATCAGTGAATGCAGGGAGTAATTTTAGAAACTTTCCTTCATCTTTACAAAGTTTTATGAATTGAGAGATTTCTACGCCCCCGGAAAACAGCTGGTTTTTTGAAAAATATTCCGGATCGAAATGCCGTGTAATTCCAACGAGATAAATGCCTCCCTCGCCAGCGGGACCGAGAACTACGGAATTATTGCTCTTATCTTCCATGAGAAGCGAGAATGCGCGGTTTATAATATCCGGCGGTAAATAGGGGAGGTCTGCGCCCAAAATTACTAAATTTTCCGAACCCGTGGCAAAAGCCGCGGAGACCACGGATCCAAATCGCTCATCAAAATTTGTGCCGCTTTGGGGGTCAAATGTAATAGGTCTTTCCAAATGTGTCTCTTTAACGACTTCCTTTATAATCCGCTCAATGGATTCCCGTTCGTCTGCAGGGGTAAATCCAATCATGATCTCGCTCGCATTACTTTCGGCGGAAAGTAATATCGTATCCTTCAACATTGCCTCGGCGAGTAAGGCAGCATCCTCTGGATCTAACTTGGAGTCTTGGATAAGGCGAGTTTTTACGGTCCCGGCCACCGGAACCTTAGAAAATATGATAACGACATTCTTTATTGATCCACGTTCTGTTCCGAGAGAGTTAGGTCCGACAGATTCACGTTTTAGTAGCAATCCAGAGTCCTCTTCCAACTTTATTTTCATGGGCGGCCTTATTCCAAGCTAGTATACCCTTTTCTGCTTCATTATACAGATCATTGCCAAAGCCTGCAATGATACTCTCCTTGTTCTTCTTTAGAGTGATCAAGTATTGATCCATCTTCTGCGCGAAATCAACGCTCAGGTCTTCTTGTTCTTTTAATTTCAATCCTGCCGCCCGAATCAAATTTGCATATCCATCCAAGGTCTGCAAATCGGGAAATACCATAAACTCCATGAGGACGTCCGCCTCTTTTGGGGGGGCTTGTACCGAACCCCAAATCCAATCCGTAAACGCCAACGTCCCACCGGACTTGAGTACTCGTACTGTTTCGTCAATGAGCCGCTTCTTGTCAGTGACATAGCACCAGGAATCTTGACCCCACACGACATCAAAAGATTCCGCGTGCGCAGGCAAGTCTAGGGCGGAACCATAGCGATATTCGATCTTGTCCTTGAAGGGTTTGCCTATAGTTCGCTTTTGGGCTTCTGCGATCATTTCCGGTGTGGTATCCACCCCTACGACTCTGATGCCATATTTTTCAACTAGATGCCGGGCAGGACCGCCGAGGGCAGAACATATGTCTAAGAGGATGAGATCCTTGCCCCTCCTATCAATGCCGACTTTCTTTGCTAAATAATCCGTCTGTTCGGACCCACCGACGTGGATCTCTTCACCCATTAAAAGTTCCCACAGTTTTCCACCTGGTCCAGCGTAAACGGCACTCACGTCGTCAACGCTGAAGTCATAGTGTTTATTCATACTCTCTCTAACCTCCTTATGAATCAATCCGTTCTTTTTCGTGGAACATTCGGTATATTGAAAACATTTGGGATCTGCGGCCATCAAGTCGCCAGCATAGTAATAGGCGCTACTCCGACACCCAAAACAAACGGAATTGTTGTAGCAACTGCTGCAATTGCCAGGGAGTTTGGCAGGATCCCGGAAATCTAAAAATAAGAGTCTCCGCCTCCCGCGCTCCAGAATGGTTAAAAATTCTTCGTTATTCACGTTTCCAAACTCCTCTGTTCGGATCACGGAACACGGGACCACCCATCCCCCAGCAGTGACACAGGCGAGCGTCCCACAATAGAATTTCGAAACATCCATGGGCCCGCACGAGGGGTCGTTCGGGTAATTTATTCGGTCACGGAAGTCAAAGATGTCCTTTATCTGGACGTCGGTCGGTTCCCAAGAACTATTTCCCAAGCGGTTGATCACGGGGTTGAATAATGTGACGCAAGTCTTGATGCCGAATTTTTCCTGAAAATAGGCGATTGTGGCCCGCGCGTCTCCAGTGGCCAATGGGGTCGTATAGGTGATGCAATTGACCATCCCCCCCGGATCTTTCCCCGCTGCTAAGCAGTTGTTAATGCCTTTCAGGATTAATCCGATATTACGTGAATCTCCGTGACGTTTTTCCCCGCCATGCAAAATCCCGTAAAGTTCCGGATTGAGCGAATCTAAATGCGTCGAGATAAAACCCCCTTGGGTCGCTTTAACCGCGCTTGCTGCGACCTCCGGTTTTGCGAGCGGGATGCCCGATGTCCAGATGTTATTAATTAGACCTAAGCTGGTGGCGTAGGCGCAGAGGGCTTCCCAGTCCTTCCGCATAAGGGGGTCCCCTCCCAACCAATCTATCATCTGCACCTTCGAAGCGGCCGCTGCATCTAAAAGATGCCTAATAGTTGCGGAGGATAACTCTTGAGGACTCCCGGGGGTGCTTCCTGTGTAGCAATAGTTACATAATTGGGGACATTGGAGGGTTGATTCGATTTGGAGGATGAAGACTTTTCCTTCTGCATAATATTGTTTTTGGAGGTCAAATTGCGCCGCCATTCCTGCGTGGGCCAAGGGTACATCTTTTTTCATATTCATAAAACAACTCTACAACTTGTTATTCGTTCTTTGAACCATGCTGGGCATAAAAATATTGAAAATGGTTTACAGGTTACCAATACTTAATCCAATAAAGCTGGTGCCCGCCTAGCGCTTTAACGCCGCCGCACTTTCCCTGCTCGAACATCTTTGAACACGTAATGATGATTAAGTCTACAACGATCGGTGCTTATTTTTCTCAAATTGTATCGATTGCTTTGAAGATAGGTGTTAAAGGAACAGCGGCGTGAGGCACTCTAAAATCAATCGCATCTAAACTCGTAAACATCCATCATTAGGTCGCCCCAGTCCCAGCTGTGATGCAAAACCGCTCCACGTGCGCCGTCGCCTGCCGCCCCAAACGCCACGAGGAGCGGCATAAAGTGATCGGGATACGGGTGGGCACGTTCAGCGTACGGAGCGCGCATTCGATAGTCTAGAAGACTAACGCGATCGCCTCGGGTCACCGCGTCGGTAAGCCAGCTGCTGAACTCCCGTGCCCAGTCATCGGTGGCCGCACCTTCGCCCAACGATGCCGAGGCATAGCCAAGAGGATGCACGGCGCTGCCGCTGCCGACCACAAGAACGCCTTCATCCCGCAGCGATGAGATTGCCGCACCAAGCGCTATGTGCTGTGTAGGATCTAAATGCTGCTGGATCGAGAGCTGCACGACGGGTACATCAGCATTGGGGTACATGAGCATCAGCGGCATCCATGCTCCGTGATCAAGGCCACGATGGTCGTCAAGCTCGCAGCTCAAGCCCGCCTTATGAAGAAGATCGGCCACCCGCCCCGCAAGGTCTGGTGAACCGCGCGCGTTATACCTCAGCCCGTAGAGTTCAGCGGGGAACCCGTAAAAATCGTGGATTGTTTCGGGCGCTTTCACGGCGTTAACCATAGGCCGTGGCGTATTCCAGTGGGCGGATATGCAGAGCACCGCTTGGGCGTTCAGGTATCGGTCGCCGAGCGTGGTAAGGAACTCACGCGCCGGGAC
>PMYA01000100.1 GCA_003170935.1 Methanobacteriota archaeon | reverse complement strand
CGTATTTAGGTCCCGCTTTTGACCCTAGCGTGGAAGCACGTAAGGCAAGTGGCAGGGAAAAAATCTTTGAAGAGGTGACAGACGAGGTGTGCAGGGAAATTGATAAGATCGCTCCGAATCTCGTCTCTTTTACGACCGTCCCAAATCTACTTGACTTACGCTTCTTCATTTGGAAGAACTACAGGGAGCACTTGAGGATGACGTATGCTGTCGACTTGGAAAGACCCCTCAACGAGATCTGGGCATCATTCACTAGGCGCTGCAGGCAGCGGATTAAGCAGTTGAGCCCATATTCACCTGAGATACAACAAACGAATGACGTGAGCACGTTGCTTGACATCTGGCGGCCGAGGTTCTCCGAACTCGGCATAGAAGTGCCCCTACTAAGCGATAGTTATCTTAAGGAGCTTGTGGCTGCGTTCCCCCAAGACATAACCGTTTACACCCTCAGCATCGACGGAATGGTCGCGACCGCAATCGCGTGCTGTGCCATGCAAAAGGAGCGATATGGCCTTTGGATCGGTGGCGTTAGTGCGCGCCGGGACCTAGGTGTGAATGAGTATCTTGACTGGGAAGTCATTAAGCGGGCAAAATCAGAGGGCTTTAAGAAGCTGGATTTAGGCGTATCTGATGCGGGTCCTGCTCGATACAAATCGAAGTTTAATCCAGTACTAGAACCGTTTTTGACTCTTACAAAAACCGACACGCTGCACAAGATCCATTTTGCGTACACAAAGTTGATGGGTGTAAGAGGCTAGCCCCAGATGCATTGCCGCGTGCGCATCTAGGAGGGCCGTTAGAAGATACGTTGCTTTATTCACGTCTTCAAGAATTAAGCCTTCCATAGGGCAGTCCATCCGGCGGTTGTTCATGTGACGAAAATTGTCCCCTGAGGAAGAGATCGACTTTATGATCATGTTGCCAAAAAAGCAAGATTGATAGATTACCAAAAAGTTTATTGTCTCTGCATATCCATATTCGACGATTATTTCTTCAGCAAACGCACACAATTCAGTTAAAATGATCGGGAGGATCTGATGATTCCTGAAATAATCCGTGATAAAGAGCGGCAGATATTCGCTATAATTATTCGCTCAAATTATGAGCAAAGTGGGATACAGTTCTTCACTCCGCCTGAATTTTCACAGCAGCTTGCATATATGAAGCACGAAAAGGGGAAAATTATCGAGCCCCACGTTCACAATGAAGTTAATCGTGAAATAGTACGCACGCAAGAGGTCCTCATTGTCAAAAGCGGAAAGGTTCAAGTAGATCTTTACACCAGTGAAAACGAATATTGGAACAGCTACATTTTAGGGGCAGGAGACCTCATTTTACTCGCATCCGGAGGCCATGGCTTCGAAATACTTGAACCTACAGAGATGATAGAGATAAAACAAGGGCCTTATTTAGGCGACGACGATAAAGTACGCTTCCCTCGTCATAACAACACGCATAACGAGGATCAATCGTGATCCCAGTGAACGAACCACTGCTTGATGGTAGAGAGAAAGAACTGCTCACACAATGTATAGAAAGCGGCTGGATATCTTCTGAAGGGCCGTTTGTAACGGAGTTCGAGAGAAGTTTCTCACACTACATTGGCACCGAATACGGGGTAGCCGTCTGTAATGGCACAGCTGCGCTTGAAACAGCGTTGTATGCACTCGGCATTCGAAAGGATGACGAGGTCATTATGCCTTCGTTTACTATTATATCTTGTGCGATAGCGGCGCTGAGACTCGGCGCAAAGCCTGTGCTCGTTGACATGGATCCTGAAACGTGGAACATTGATGTGAATGTCGTAGAATCAAAAATAACAAAAAAGACGCGGGCAATCATGCCAGTGCACATTTATGGCCATCCCGTTGACATGGATCCTCTATTTGATATATCGTCAAGGTACGATCTGAAAATCATAGAAGACGCTGCAGAAGCTCACGGTGCAGAATATTTGAGCCGAACCAGGAATCAATGGATTAAATGTGGCAATATGAGTGACGCCGCGTGTTTCTCGTTTTATGCTAACAAAATAATTACGACTGGCGAAGGGGGAATGGTGCTAAGTAATGATCCAACCGTTGCAGATAGGGCTGCTTCATATCGTGATCTGTGCTTCAATCCAACAAAGCGATTCTACCATACTGAACTGTGTTACAACTTTAGGATGAGTAACGTCCAAGCAGCGTTAGGCGTTGCACAACTTGAACGCATTGAGGAGTTTATAGCAATTAAGCGAACGCTGGGACAGTATTACAAGGAGAAACTCCAAGATATCCCCCACATACGATTCCAAGTCGAGGAGCCCTACGCCAAAACGGTCCACTGGATGTATGCAATTGAGCTTGATGAAGAGTGCGAAATTAGTGCTGAAACGATGATCGGGCTCCTCAAAGAGAGACATATTGGGGCGAGACCTTTTTTCGTCGGTCTTCACGCACAACCAGTTTTTGCCCGTATGGGACTGTTCAAAGGGGAGAGCTATCCAAACACAGACCGGGCTCACGAACGTGGGCTGTATTTGCCGTCTGGGCTTGCTTTGACAACGGAACAAATTGACACTGTTTGTAGCTCTCTGCAAGACATCATCAAGAGATCAAGTGGGCACGCTCGATAAGTCCTCAAACTACTAAAAACTGATCTATGGACAAAAGGCTACATCGTAGGGTTAGTTATAAAGAGGCCCTGTTTTAAGGTACGAATAAAAAGAGTTACTTCGATTCTTTACTCGGATGCAGAACAGACGTTCACGCATGAGTTGAGCGTGGGGGTGATATAACAGTTATCATCGGCCCCGAAAGCAGCTCAGAAATAATCGAGCTTGCGAGCAATACGTCAAATCCCGTGAAGTAAAACGCTGGTGTCGTAAAAATAGCAAAGCACCAGAATATCTTTAGCTGGTCGAAAGAGTAGTAACATGTTGGGGGATAATTTTGCGTCTCCGTGACACCACACAAGCCGCGCTCGCTCCTGTATTTAGGGCGCGGACTGTTTTCAACTTGGCGTCGTATGAGTTCCTTGTCATATTCCTCATCTTCGTCGGCGAGGGCCTGCTCTTTGCAGGTTACAGCGTGCTCGGAGTCGGCGTGCAAGCGCTCAATATCATCGCGGTTGCCATTATAATGGTGACGCTGAAGGGGGAGCGGGTACAGCTCATCGAAGCGCTTGCTTTGATATCGGTGTTTGGTGTCGTCAGCTTCTCATTTGCGCACGTGTCGATTATCTACTCACTCGCCATCGTCTCCGTGATGTTCTTACCCCTCATCGTGGTCATCCCGACGTTGCCCTTGTTCTTGTGGGTGGCGTTTTACGGCGTGATGTTCATCCCGATCATAACGATCGTTGCACACCGAAAACTGAGCCGCCACGACCTTGGGCTCACGGGAGGCCGCCGATTGATGTACCTCATTCCATTAGGCGCCCTCGTTGGCGTGGGGCTCGCGCTTATTGAGTACGCCATTCTTGTGCCTACGGCGCCTATTCCGAACGTTTCAGCCTCAGGGCTCATTGGGTTAAGCATCGTTATGATCTTTTTTGTGGCATTCGTTGAGGAGTTGCTTTTTCGTGCCCTACTACAGCCGCAGTTCATAGAGCGAAGCGGTGCCGTCGCGGGAATCCTTATCACGAGCGTGCTCTTCGGCGCCATACACGCGATCTACGGCAACGTCTACGAGCTCCTCTTCACGACCGGAGCCGGTGTCATCTTTGGCGTCGCATTTTACAAGACAAAAAATCTGCCGTTTGTCATCACGATGCACGCGGTGGATGATATACTACTATTAGGGGTGCTCCCGTTTTTGCCACTAGCCCTGCCACATTGAGTGCCGGCTTGGAATGTGCTGAAGACAAAAAAAGATGCAACACTACGTTCCTTTACGTCCACAGGTGATACAAGCGATTCAACCACTTTTAGGCGTATAGAGAATGAGAGACCCCGCTTGAATACAACTCGCTTGCGATGTGGTTAAAACGGCAGAAGAATTCACTCACGCGAATGCCAACTGATTTTATTCTGAACGATCTGAGGAAGTTTGCTGAACAATATGGGGATATTTTTGATTGAGATCGGTCAAACAGGGCGTACATAATGATTCATGGGGTCAGCGGAATTGATTGGAAAGACTATAAGCATCCTTTACCCGAAAACGTATTGACCTATATACGCAATATTGGAAGACGTAGAAGTCAAATCTAGGGAACTGTAATCTGCGCACGAAAGGAACACTTTAGCTGCTCAAAAGACGAGTCTTACGGGCTTAGTTTAGCGAACAAGGCGAAAAGTAATGAAATCGCTTAAACGGTGGCAAGTTATAGCCGCGATATTAATCGCCGTGATGTGCATCACAAGCATCGCCGCCATTGGCCTATATACGCCAGCTAAGCCTTTAAACGAGGTTAAAACTGGAGTAACCCCCACTAAACGGCTTCAATACCCAGTTTTCGGGCGTGTTTCGTGCGAACCGGGATGGTCATACGGAATCAAGTTCACCCCAACTGATGGATCAGGTAGCATTACGTTCTATGACTGTAACGGGAGTGTTGTTAAGTATCCAACCGGCACGAACAATCAACTACAATACATTATTGAAAACAGATGGGGCGTGATACTTTGTCCAACTGCTAATATGGTATCCAGTTATCCCAAAGAACTAGCCACACTCGGCGCGGGCCATACACAGATGGATGATTTCAAGAACACCTATGTTGCCCTGATGGACAAATACAATATAAAATGGTGGCTTGAACTCTCAGATGTAATGAATGCACAATCCCTGCTAACCTACCAAACACCAGGCTACGATTCAGTGCATTATACACCCACAAGCGGCATGGCCACATCATACGAATCGTCGTTTGGCGCCGCACTAGATTTTATTGAACACAATTGTAGCACGAATTTCCAAGGCTATTCATTCGAACAGGCTTATACAAACGGCGTTACATGGCTCCAAAACCGTACAAATTATAGCGTTTCCGAAAAGGACTGGAGCGGTTGGCAAAACAACACAGACAGCCATGGAGTGAACGTTCTGATGGGTACAAACGCTGATGGAACAGATATCAGTCCAATGCCCACACCACTCCAGCGGGTTGGCATGCTTGACGAACTCGTTTTAGAGATATTTAAGCAGCAGTTCTTTACTGACTGGAGCGCGTTTCTGCCGAAGGTAAGGGCTGCATATCCTAATCTGCCAATAATATTGAATGTAGATCAAGTGTGCGCGAATGAAAAGTGGAGTAATGGAGCGCCTTATGAAAATGGTACCGACTTGGGTTGGTGGGCGGCGCAGGGACTGGGAGAACCAAATAATCGTTGTTATACAGAACAACAAGGCGCACTTGATAGGATAAACAGTTTGTATGAGATAAATGGGAAACCGTTTGACGGTATGATTTACAACTTTTTGTGGTCAGCGTTCCCAGAAGGCGGATCGAGCGTTCCAGATATAAACTGGTTCCTTCAATGGGCAGATACCACATTGCAGCATGTAATTAGCAATACATAAACCAAGCCCCTCACCAACCCCCACGTCAACCGCGATGCCTAGCAACGCCAGCGCCTACCTCGACGCCTTTCCAGACCACCTTGAACGCATACCCACCAAAGCAAGAGGTCGCAAAAGGCACGACTACCATGTGGGTACGGCTCAAGAACAGGAATACGCCGCTTACCGGTCAGTACGTTTACTTATGGAAAAAGAGGGCGGAAAGTGGACATCGGTGAGCAGAATGATCCCCCGGACTTGCACACAAGCGAGTACGGTGAAATGAGATCTTGCTGTGGTGAATCTCGGACACTGTAGATTCGTACATACTAAGACTGTTTGCATGTGATTCAGCGGCTGGCAGGATAGACCTTTAGTCCACACCTGACCTTGATCGTTTTGATGTGGATGCTTAAAAGAAGAGATTAGATCATGTATAAGAGCAGCTCGGGCTGGTGGCCAATGTCAGCGAGTGCTATGAAACCTAGTTTGAACGCAGTGTAGGCGCTTCAAAGCAGCACGTCTATGTGACTAATAACTCTTTGTTGTCATGTTAGAGCGATTAAAGCGCTAAATGGACGAGAGACTTATATAAAACACCTCCTTATATCAAATGCAGGCATGCGTTCCCAGCTCCTTGTAGTTGTTATCTGCGTTATTTCAACAATCGTAATAGCGTCTTCATTCTATTGGTTTACGCAAAACACAAATGAACAGCCCGTGCGTCCTGGTGACTACCGTGCAACATTGATGTTCGAAGGATATGCACGATCGTACGATCTCCATGTTCCACCACAGTACGATGGAAAGACGCCCCTCCCGCTCGTTTTTGCGCTACACTCGTTTGGTAGCGACGCTGCAACCTTTGCAAACGTCACCGGCTTTAACAAGGAAGCTGACGCTAATGGTTTTTTCGTCGTGTATCCTCAGGGACTGGATAACTCGTGGAATGCGGGAACATGCTGTAGGCCAGCATCCCAGCAAGTTTTCAATGATAGCGGGTTCATTAAGACGCTCCTCGTAAAGCTCAAGAGTGATCTAGCCGTGAATGATTCGCGTGTGTACGCCGCTGGTCTTTCGAACGGGGGAATGCTTGCGTATCGTCTTGCCTGCGATGATTCTGAGGATTTCGCTGCCATAGCGCCTGTTGCTGCAACATCTGTTGTTGAGAGTTGCAACGCGACCGGACCGGTGTCGGTTTTTGCTGTCCATGGCACCGCTGATGAGGCCGTACCGTACAACAACAGCACCCGTAGTGCGAGCGCCCTTCCTGTCCCCCCTGCCGTCGACGCCGTCTTTTCCTGGGCACAGCGCGACGGGACCGTTTCCGTGCCACGACAGCAAGTAGAGGGCAACCTCACAGTGACCACCTACGGCAGGGGCGCAAACGGCACCGAAGTGGTCCTTTATACGCTCAACGGCGGGACACATGTATGGCCTACTAAGATTCCGACTACTGATCTTATATGGCGCTTCTTTGAGCTGCACCCACGGCAGTCTGCTTAAAGGACGTCGCTGTGTGAATACGGGGGATTCTGAGTCTCTAGATGCATTTTCTAGATCAGACGGGCCATTTTCTAAATGTTGAGCGAGATGGAGAGACAACAATAAACAAGCTAGGGGATTGTATTGGTTCGTAGAGAGATCGTTCCTAGTATCCACCATTTTCGTATCTCTCAGTGTAGCGTAAAAACTTATATCATTGTAGGATACATGGCAAAAATGCCGATCAATTGGTGATTGTGATTAAAAAAAAGCTCTCTGTTTGCTTGATAACCTGTTGGTATCATGACATTTCTATGGCCAATTATTCGGAGAATCTGCTTAATGAATTAATCAAAAGAGACGTTTCAGTCAAAGTTGTCACGAGTCACTGTGCGTGCAAATATAAATATCGTGGCTCTCCTACTCTTTTTGGTGGCAAATACTGTCTGGTTAACGCGCCTTTTGATTCTTATGCAGATAAGCCTGACCGATCTAGGATTCAAAGCCTTTTCTATCGTGCAAGTAGGATTCCCCTAGGATCGCTCTACGCAAAGCAGTGTAGAGACTCCGATATTCTCCATTACCAACAAAGCTCAATTTATTCTTTTGGGGAGTTACCTCTTCTTACTCTTCTCACACAATCAAAGGCACCATGTAAAGTGGTGACCATTCATAACCTGTATATTGATAGGCTCTATGGGCGAGGAAACCCTCTGCGGTTGCTTCCCCGAGTGTATCAATACACCGACGCTGTCATCGTTCATTCCAAGCGACAAAAAGATCGCCTGATGCAGGTCGGGATTCCAGAAGACAAAATTCATGTCGTTTTCATTGGTAGTCAGAAGGTCAACCTTAGGGGACTAGCAAGGACCAGAGTAGCTTTTTTTGGGAGCCCGGAAGAATTCAAGGGATTCTTTAGCCTTCTCAAAGCACTTCGTATTTTACGTGATGAAGGTATCAAGGTCAACCTCGAGGTCTACGGAATCTATGGAAAGGAGGATGAAGAAAAAACGAAAAACGAGGCAAGACGAAACAACGTAGAAGATCAGGTCAAATGGTATGGGAGTTTGAGTGAAAGAGAATTCGATGAAAAAATGCAGGAGAGCATCTTCACATTTGCTATCCCTACCGAACCAGTATGGGGGAGTAGTATTATTACACGAGCTATGATGAATGGCACCCCAGTGATCGCCACCCCCTTAGGGGGAAGCTCAGAGTATTTAGGTGACGCGGGTGTATACGTCTCTCCGAACGACCCCGCTTCTCTTGCCTCTGCTGTACGCGATCTTTTAGAGAATAGAAGATTGCGAGAGGATCTCGGAAAAATGGTCCGACAAAGAGCGCTTCAGTATTTGTCCTGGGAAGCTATTGCAGAAAAAACCATTCAAATATATCAGTCCGTGCTCAATACATAAGATAAGTTGTGAACGATTTGCGACGCCAACACATTTCCCACTTATACTTAAGCGTGCGGACATTGAACACTCAGTATTCGAGCGCAGGCTAGTGGCATCTTGAGGGAATAAGATGAAGATTGCTGTCTCTTGCTTATGTGATATCTCAAGGAGCGATGGCACAATCGTGCGGGCAAAACGTGTCTTTGAATTACTGCAGAAAAAGTACGATTGCACACTAATTATGAGGGGGGAGCATAAGGGCAAATCCGACAACGTAGAGGTGATACAGCCATCAAAGTTTTGGAACTTTCAACTGATCCCCGTTTTTTTAAAAAACCGATTCGATCTTGTTTATTGCTCACACGATTTCTGGGGTTTTCTTACCTACTTTGCGTTAGCTAAGTGGTGGACCTGCAAAGTCATTCTTGAGGCGCACGGAGTCATATCACTTGAGAGAGAAGAGCGTTACCCTGATCCAGGTCCCATTGATAAGGTTAGGATCAAGATGCTTAAATGGCGTGAGCAGTTTGCAGTTAAACACGCTGACTGCATAATTGCTCTATCTGAGGATATCTGCAAATATTACGGCAAGTTTAACGAGAATATTTTCATAGTCCAAAATTTCGTAGATGAAAAACAGTTTAAACCTAAAAAAAGTGCACGTGAACAGATATCAGATGATAAAGTAAGGAAGAACGTTGGCCTAATTGGTCCATTTATTAATGAATATGATG
>PMYA01000066.1 GCA_003170935.1 Methanobacteriota archaeon | reverse complement strand
CCCATAAACTGGTAGATATTATAAGAATAAATCAGAGATTTCAAGAGAATCGAGAGGCGGGAGCGCCGCAGCTCATTATAGAGGATTTGTGGGAACTCTTGCAGTACCATGTCACAACTTTCCTCGACAATGAAGTATCTGGGGTTCCACCAGCGCGACATCGCAGCGGACGGCCTTTAAAAACACTCTCACAAAGACTTAAAGGCAAAGATGGACGATTCAGGGGGAGCCTTTCCGGCAAAAGGGTGAATTTCTCAGCACGAACCGTGATTTCGCCTGATCCAAACTTGAGCGTAAACGAAGTTGGGGTTCCTGAAACCATAGCCAGCGAGATGACAATACCTATCATTGTGACTTCGAGGAATGCTGTCGAATTGCAGGAATATGTTAAGCGGGGCCCGGAAAACCATCCAGGGGCAAATTATATCAAACGACTTGACGGCAGACGTGTAAAGATCACTGAAAAGAGCAAGGACGAGCTCGCTGAAACTATGGAAAATGGGTGGATCGTGGAAAGACAACTAAAAGACGGAGACCTGGTCCTCTTTAACCGACAGCCGTCATTGCATCGAATGAGCATTATGGCTCATAGGGTCAAAGTAATGCCTTTTAAGACTTTTCGACTTAATCCTGCAGTCTGCCCGCCTTATAACGCCGATTTCGACGGTGACGAGATGAACCTGCACGTACCTCAAACAGAAGAAGCGCGCGCAGAGGCTCGAATCCTCATGCTAGTAGAAGAAAACATATTATCTCCGAGGTTTGGCGGCCCAATTATAGGTGGGATACATGACCATATTTCAGGACTGTTTCTTCTCACTCAAAAAGGCACGAAGTTTACGAAAACCGAATTCTATGAACTTCTAAGGACATGTGATGTCGAAAAACCGCTTCCCAGTCCTGCAGTTGAAGAAGACGGAGTTAGCTACTATACAGGCAAGCAGGTTTTTAGTCAAATAGTCCCTGAGCAGTTGAGTCTGACGCTAAAAGCTAAAAAGTGCGTTATGCACGCAGAATGTCTAAAGTCCGATTGTGACATAGACGCATACGTTAAGATTGAAAAAGGTGACTTGATTTGTGGCATAATTGACGAAAAGTCTATTGGAGCCTTTAGCGGCGCAATACTTGACGGGATAATCCGCGAATACACTGATACCGGCTTTCAAGAAGCTTCTCGGTTTATAGATAACGCCACTAAGCTTGCGATACGAAGCATCATGAAGTTCGGCTTTAGCTTCGGAATTGACGACGAAGATGTTTCGCCACAGGCGCAGCTAGAAATAGAAGAGGTCATAGAAAAAGCGGAAGGGCACGTCGGGGCCCTCATAAATGCGTATGAAGTCGGTGAGCTTGAATCAATGCCTGGTCGAACCCTTAACGAGACCCTAGAAATGAAGATAATGCAAGAACTAGGAAAAGCAAGAGATAAAGCAGGTGAGATTGCAGGAAAGAACCTCGGGTTTGCTGGAAAGCTTGCGCTTGATAATTCCGCTGTCGTAATGGCTGTTTCCGGCGCACGAGGATCGATGTTGAACCTTACGCAGATGGCGGGCAGCGTTGGACAACAGTCGGTCAGAGGTGAACGTATAAAAAGAGGATATTACGATAGGACGCTCCCTCACTTTCGAAAAGGTGATCTTGGGGCTGATGCGCGCGGTTTCGTGCGATCGAGCTACAAGAAAGGCCTGACGCCGACAGAATTCTTCTTTCACGCTATTGGAGGAAGGGAAGGACTCGTTGATACCGCCGTCAGAACATCATCGTCTGGATATCTGCAAAGAAGACTGATAAACGCGCTACAGGACTTAGAAGTAGAATATGACGGAACTGTGCGAGCTGGAGAAAAATTAGTTCAGTTCGTATACGGTGAAGATGGAATTGACCCGACCAGAAGTGAGTATGGCAAATCGGTGAACGTCCATAAAATCGTGCAAAACGTCATTGAAAAGCGCGAGAGTAGGTGAGTTTAATGGATCTTCAAGAAGCTATAAACAAACTCACATTGCCCTTAAATGTGAAAAATGATCTTTTTGCAGAGTTGGGGGGCTTACAACTTTCCGACGATGAAATAAATGAGGTCCTAGACATAACAAAAAATGTCTACAAGCGATCAAAAGTAGCGCCGTGCGAAGCTGTTGGAACCATAGCTGCCCAGTCGATTGGAGAGCCTGGAACGCAAATGACAATGAGGACTTTTCACTACGCAGGAGTCGCCGACATTAATGTCACGCTGGGCCTTCCAAGGCTCATAGAAATAGTCGATGCCCGAAAAGTACCTGATACACCTATGATGACAATATTCCTCGATGAGGAGAGCGCAAGTGATCGCGATAAAGCTTTACAACTTGGCTGGGAAATCGAAGCGACGCACGTTAGCGACATCGCAGACGTCCTCACTGACACAGACGAGATGCAGATCTACTTGGAATTTGATGACCGGGCGTTGCAGCAACGAAACGTTGATCTTGATGCTGTTGTGTCCAAACTTGAGATGCTTCAGGACGTTGACGTTCGGATTGACGGGACTAGCATCATGCTGATTCCGGCTGCCAAGCGTTACCGCGCGCTGCTTCAGATCGTGGAAAAAGTCAAAGCGATGGTCATCAAAGGAGTAGAAGATATAAAGCGGGTTGTCGTGAGAAAAGAGCACGAAGAATATGTCCTCTATACAGAAGGATCGTCCTTAAAAAAAGTGATCGTACTGGAACATATTGACTCTGCCCGGACGAAGACCAACAACATCAATGAGATGGCTGAGGTTTTTGGTGTAGAAGCAGCACGGAACTCCATCATCGAGGAGGCAATGAGCACATTACGCGAACAAGGACTGACTGTTGACGTGAGGCATATTATGCTGGTTGCAGATATGATGACAGTTGATGGCGAAGTCAAGCAGATTGGGCGACACGGTATAGCAGGGGAGAAGACGAGCGTACTATCAAGAGCTGCTTTTGAAGTCACCGTGAATCACTTGCTCGACGCCGCCATACGTGGCGAAATAGATGAACTCGCTGGAGTCACTGAGAATGTAATTGTTGGTCAACCCATTCGTCTCGGAACTGGCGATGTTCGACTTATCGCCAAAACAAGGTAGAGTGTAGATTCTGAGGAAAACATGGAACTAGACATTGCAAAATCTTTAAGAATGGCAATAAAAGATGGAAAGGTCTCTATCGGTGCGAAAAATACACTCAAATCGATTAAGAGAGGGGACAATCAGTTGGTCATACTAGCCTCAAATTGTCCACAGAGGTTCCTTGACAGAATTACGTCTGAAGAAGTCCCGACTGTCAATCTCGATATAAGCAGCGTCGAATTAGGGTCAATGTGTGGTAAACCATTTACTATTTCTGCTCTTTCGATCATAGATGCAGGATCTTCAGATATTATGTCGATAAGGGAAAAGGAGATAAGTAATGACGGAAGTTAAGCTCACTACAGAAGGGATACGCTATATAGCCTTGTTTGAGAGTTTAACTCGAGCAGTAGCCCGTGATTGCTATATCGACGACGAAAATGATCGGGTGATATTCGTCGTCAAAAAAGGGGATATGGGCCTTGCGATTGGCAAGAATGGCAACAACATAAACAGAGTAAAGAGATCAATCGGCAAACATATAGAGATTGTCGAGTTCTCAGATCACGTTGACGAATTCATTGCTAATGCGCTTCAACCCGTTTCTGTAAAGAAGGTTCAAGTCGTTACAAAAGAGAGTAAGAAGCTTGCCTTCGTCGAAGTAACGTCCAAAGATCGGGGCATCGCTATAGGAAAAAACGGAAGAAACATTAACAAAGCCAAAGTGCTTGCACATAGGCACTATGGGCTCGAAGATGTTATAATTCAATAAGCCACAAACGGAGAGTCGTTATGGGAAGGGGAATCTATTCCGCACGCAAACTAAAACAAGATCGCAAAGCGCTTCGATGGAGCGACAGGAAATTTAACCGTCGAGAACTTCATTTGGATGAAAAAGCGGATCCATTGGAAGGTGCACCACAAGCAAGAGGGATAGTTCTTGAAAAAGTGGGAGTTGAAGCAAAGCAGCCAAATTCCGCTATACGGAAGTGCGTAAGAATCCAACTTATTAAGAACGGTCGCCAAGTAACAGCATTTTGCCCCGGAGTTGCCGCGACAAATTTTATTGATGAACACGACGAAGTCACCGTGGAAGGGATTGGGGGCCGTATGGGAGGTTCAATGGGAGATATTCCGGGCGTCCGATTTAAAGTCATCAAAGTGAATAATGTGTCTCTTGAAGAGATGGTCCGCGGCAGAAAAGAAAAACCTATACGGTAATACCATGGAAACGGAACAAAATCACCTGGTCTTCGGCAAATGGGAAACCACTGATATTCAGGTTGAAGATCCTGGTATCAAGCGCTACGTGCATTTTGAATCACCAGAAATCCATACTAGCGGGAGACACGCTCATCAACAGTTCAACAAATCAAATTTATCTATAGTTGAGCGATTGACAAACAAATTGATGCGCGGAGAGGGCAACACCGGAAAAAAAATAAAGGCTTACGAGACCATAAGAAAGTCGTTCGACGCCGTAAACAAACGAACAGGGGAAAATCCGGTAAAGTTGCTTATTCAAGCTATAGAAAACGCCGGACCTCGTGAAGAAACTGTGCGGTTAAAATACGGCGGCATTTCTGTTCCGAAAGCTGTTGACACCGCATCTCAGCGGCGAGTCGACTTAGCCTTAATGTACATTGCGCAAGGTGCTCAAAAAGCTGCGTTTAAAAACAAGAGAACAATCGATGATTGTCTTGCATCCGAGATCATAGCCGCAGCAAAAAATGACGTGCGGAGCTTTTCGGTCAGCAAAAAAGAAGAAAAAGAGCGAGTAGCTAAGGCAGCTAGATAAGACAGTTTTTTGAGATCAAAGCATGGTTAGTAGGCAGCAGATGGTCGAGCGTGTCACAACGCTCATGGATCGGCCTGAATATATTCGCAACATCGGAATTGTGGCACATATAGATCACGGAAAAACTACACTTTCCGACAACCTACTTGCAGGAGCAGGGATGATCTCAAAGGAGCTTGCCGGAACACAACTCTTCATGGACTTTGATGAAGAAGAGCAAGCACGGGGAATCACAATCAATGCAGCGAACGTATCTATGGTTCACGAGTTTCGAGGGAAGGAGTATCTGATAAATCTCATTGATACGCCAGGACACGTCGACTTTGGAGGGGACGTCACACGTGCAATGCGAGCTGTTGACGGTGCAGTCGTGGTGGTCGATGCCGTTGAGGGGACGATGCCTCAAACGGAAACTGTCTTGCGGCAAGCACTCAAGGAAAACGTCAAGCCAATCCTCTTCATAAACAAAGTCGACAGGCTCGTCAACGAGCTTAAACTCGATCCACAAGCTATGATGGGCAAATTCGTCAATCTTATCAATCACGTAAATAAGCTCATACGTGGCATGAATGAAGAGAAGTATAACGCAGGATGGAAGGTCAAGGTCGATGATGGTTCTGTCGCGTTTGGATCTGCACTCTATAACTGGGCTTTGAGTGTACCTCAGATGGAAAAAACGAAAATTACGTTCAAAGATGTGTACGAATACTGTGCTGACAACAAACAAAAAGAACTTGCCGAGCGCAGCCCACTTCACGCTATTGTACTTGATATGGTTGTCACGCTCCTGCCGAATCCTCGGCAAGCGCAGAAAGAACGCGTTCCCGTGATATGGTACGGCGATCAAAAATCTGAGGAGGGCAAAGCGATGCTAGGCTGCGACCAGAAAGGACCAGTAGGGATGATGATTACTGATATAACCATCGATCCTCACGCAGGTGAAGTATCTACCGGACGACTTTTTTCAGGTGCGCTAGAGCGCGGACAGGAAGTCTTTATTTCCGGCATGCCAAAGAAGAACCGGATTCAACAAGTAGGCGTATTCATGGGTGCAGAGCGGATCGAAGTTGAACGAATTCCAGCAGGCAACATCGCAGCCGTCACTGGGCTACGCGACGCTATTGTGGGTTCGACGGTTTCTACTGCACAAGGAACGGCTCCTTTTGAAAGCATCAAGCACGCGAGTGAGCCTGTAGTTACTGTAGCAGTTGAAGCTAAGAGTATGAAAGATCTGCCTAAGCTCGTAGAAGTGCTACGACAAGTTTCAAAGGAGGATCCAACGCTCCGCGTGACTATCAACGAGGAGACAGGAGAACACTTAATCTCCGGCATGGGTGAATTACATTTAGAGATAATTGCCCATAAAATCGAAAGAGATAAAAACGTTCAAATCACCACGTCAGAACCTATAGTCGTGTATAGGGAGACTGTCCTAGACCGCGCTGGCCCTGTCGAAGGCAAATCTCCTAACCGCCATAACCGCTTTTACTTCGAGATTGAGGCCTTGCCAAGTGGTGTCGTCACTTTGCTTAAAGAAGGCTCCCTCAACATGAATGCGCCAGAAATAGAGCGGCGTACTATGCTCATGGAAGCGGGCTTGGAAAAAGATGAAGCGAAAAACGTCGCCGATGTCTTCGAATCAAATATGCTTTTCGATATGACGAAAGGCATTCAATATCTGCGCGAAACTATGGAACTCATAATAGAGGGATTCCAAGAAGCAATGAAAACCGGACCGTTAACACGAGAGCCTTGTGAGGGAATAAAAGTCAGACTGGTAGATGTCACCCTGCATGAAGATGCTGTGCACAGAGGGCCCGCTCAAGTCATCCCTGCAGTTAGATCGGCGATATTTGCGGCCATTCTAATGGCTAAGGACGTGGTGCTAGAACCTATACAAAAGGTGTTTATAAGCGTGCCCCAAAACTTAATGGGAAGCGCGACACAGCAAATACAAGGAAGGCGTGGCCAAATACTCGATATCGATTCCGAAGGCGATACAGTAGTCGTTGTCGGTAAAACACCGGTTGCTGAGATGTTTGGTTTTGCTGGAGATTTGCGATCAGCCACAGAAGGGCGCGCTATTTGGAGTACGGAATTCCTTGGATTTGAGGTTTTAACGCAAAGCTTACAACCAGAGATAGTAAAACAAATAAGGCAGAGGAAGGGTCTAAAGGCCGAGATGCCAAAACCACACGACTTCATAGGGTGAAAGGAGGAAGATTAAAAATGGCTAAAAAGCCCCACTTGAATTTAGCAATGATAGGTCACGTTGACCATGGCAAGAGCACATTGGTCGGACGGCTGTTGTTTGAAACGGGCAACGTAGGTGCGCATATAATTGAGTCATACAAGAAAGAGGCAGAAGCAAAGGGCAAAGGGTCCTTTGAGTTTGCGTGGGTAATGGACTCTCTAAAGGAAGAGCGAGAAAGAGGCGTCACAATTGACATTGCGCATCAGAGATTCGATACAGATAGTTACTATTTCACAATCGTTGATTGTCCAGGTCACCGCGACTTCGTAAAGAACATGATTACGGGAGCATCGCAAGCTGATGCAGCAATCCTCGTCGTTGCAGCGCCCGATGGCGTCATGGCTCAGACGAAAGAACACGTATTCCTTGCTCGAACGCTTGGAATCAATCAACTGATTGTGGCAATCAACAAAATGGATGCTTCAGATTACACTGAAAAAAGGTTTAATGAGGTAAAAGACGAAGTCAGCAAATTGCTAAAAACAGTTGGTTATCGAGAGGGAGACGTTCAATATGTCCCTGTTTCGGCCTTTAAAGGCGATAACGTTACAAAACTTAGTGACAACATGTCGTGGTATAAAGGCGAGACACTCTTGCAGGAGATCAACAAGTTCAAAGTCCCTGAAAAACCAGTTAATTTGCCTCTGAGATTACCTATACAGGACGTCTATACAATTTCAGGTATAGGCACCGTGCCTGTAGGAAGAGTCGAGACGGGCAAAATGAAAAAAGGCGACAAAGTAATATTCGAGCCCGCAGATGTTCGAGGAGAAATAAAATCTATAGAAATGCATCACGAAGAGATCGCAGAAGCGGTTCCGGGAGATAATGTAGGTTTTAACGTCCGAGGCGTGGCCAAGAAGGATATCAAGCGAGGCGATGTGGCTGGACATCAAGATTCCCCCCCAAGTGTCGCGAAGGAGTTTACAGCCCAAATCGTAGTTTTGCAGCATCCTAGTGCAATCACTGCAGGTTATACGCCTGTATTCCACGCTCACACCGCACAGGTTGCGTGTACGTTCACCGAGATAAAGGCAAAGCTCGATCCTAAAACGGGACAAGTGAAACAATCCAACCCAGACTTTATAAAAACAGGCGACGCAGCTATTGTACAAATAAGACCTACAAAACCCTTAGTGATTGAAAAGGTCAAAGAAATCCCGCAATTAGGGCGCTTTGCAATTCGGGATATGGGACAAACTATCGCAGCAGGCATGTGCATCGATATAATAGCCCGCTAGCTTTGAAAGGTTAAATGCAGAAAGCAAGAATAAGATTGTCGGGAACAAGCCCGGAAATGCTCGATTACGTTTGTGAACAAGTAAAGAGCATAGCCGACAAAACAGGAGTAAACCTCTCCGGGCCGGTGCCCCTCCCCACTAAAAGGCTTCGAGTGCCAACAAGAAAAAGTCCTGACGGAGAGGGCACGGCGACTTGGGAGCATTGGGAAATGAGGGTTCACAAACGACTCATTGATCTTGATGCTGACGAACGCGCACTTCGGCAGCTTATGAGGATACAAGTCCCAAAAGATATCAATATCGAAATTGTGCTAAAAGGATAAACTCCGCCTTATCCAGAGTGATTCCCTTTAAGCTGACAATCACCTAGTTCTAGCATAGAATTTGCAGCCGAGGTAGCCAAGTGGACTACGGCGCCAGCCT
>PMYA01000106.1:4653-6281 GCA_003170935.1 Methanobacteriota archaeon | reverse complement strand
CAGTAGCTCGCAAAAGCCCTTCAGAGTACGTTTAATGACCATGTCATCTTCTAAGATGCTTAAATTAAACGAAGACTGTGACCTCCCCGTACCAGATAAATAACTTCGAGGGCATATGTTTTACCGGGTGACGTTCGCTGTCAGTACCCTGATCAACAGCTATGTCTGAAAAGAAATACAATGCGAAATCGGTGAGGCCATGTAAAGGGGGCGGCATTCTTGTCGAAGGCACATTCGACTGGCCTTTTTCAATGGAGGTACTGTGCAAGATTCTTCACGATAGAGGCAAATGTGCTGAAAAGCTCGGAGTGGCGCGATTTTCCTGCAGTGGATGCGATATCACTTTGTACAGAAATGGCCGGGTTGACGTCAATCGTGTTCAATCTACCGAACAAGCAATTGAGATCCTTGACTACGTAAAAGCGGTGGTCCAAGAGGCGTTCGTTCAGGGCGAATGACGGTGCTCCTTTCGAGCACGCGGCAAGCACGTATTTAGAACCTCCTGTCCCTCGGTCTTTCAACGTCCACAATTTTTTTAAAGGACGTTTAAAAAAAAGGCCCGCTTCAATAGTTATCAAGCTTGATAGCAGGTGGGATACGCGGCCTCTGTCACCGAAGCAGTACCATTAGATTCAAAATAGCGTTTTTTGAGGCATCGCAGCGCCCATACAACTAGCTGGGGTATTTAACAGTCTGTCTAGTCTCCTACAGGTGCGCCCTAAAAAAGACTATTCAGGCTTGCCGTAGCCGTCATCCCGGCACGCATAGAGAGGTGACATCTGTCGTAGTTCGTCAACGATAACTGGGAGCACCTCGCTGACATATTCGACGTCAGCTTCTGTGTTGTCCCGCCCGAGCGTGAATCTAAGGGATCCGTGGGCATCCACCGGATCAAGTCCAATAGCGAGAAGTACGTGCGAGGCCTCAAGCTTTTTTGACGAGCATGCAGAGCCGGTAGATCCGGCAACGCCTTTCGCGTTCAGCCGGAGTACAAGTGACTCGCCCTCAATGTAGCTGAAGCTGAAATTGATGTTATTGGGAAGGCGATGCTCTTTCCCACCATTAAGCCGCGTGTGGGGTATCTCGCCCAACACAGCATCGATAAGCTTGTCTCTCAGCCTTCGTATACGTGTGTTTTCTGCAAAATCTTCAACCGCTAGTCGCATTGCCTCGCCAAACCCGACAATGCCCGAAACATTCTCTGTGCCGCTTCTCAGACCCCGTTCGTGTCCCCCACCGAAGAGGAGCGGTGTCAGCTTGGTGCCCTTTCGAACATAAAGACACCCGACCCCTTTGGGTCCATATAGCTTGTGTGAAGAGATTGAAAGCATGTGGACGTTGAGATCGTCCACGTTAACGGGAATCTTTCCGACGCTTTGAACGGCGTCAGTGTGCATGTGGACCCCGTGTGAGGCTGCGATCGCCCCAACCTCTGCTATCGGTTGTATTGAGCCGATCTCATTGTTTGCGTGCATTATTGAAATGAGTCTGGTATTCTCTTGGACCGCCTCTTCCACCTCACTGGGGTGTACGCGTCCGTCACGATCCACAGGAATGTAGGTCACCTCGTGTCCAAGCTTCTCGACGAACTTGCACGTCTCTAAAACGGCGGGATGCTCGATTGCCGA
>PMYA01000106.1:0-4641 GCA_003170935.1 Methanobacteriota archaeon | reverse complement strand
TAAGAGTGGAGGCTAGAGGGGTTCCCAAAACGCTCTGAGAAGTATGGAATCATTGCTTCGAGGATCTCAGGGCGCATCGGAGTTGTGGCGGCGTGGTCGAGGTAAATCATGCTGTCACATTTTTCGATTGTTACCCGTCGTATTTAACCTAGTTGCTCATTCTGACTTTTTGGGCTTCAACTGCTCTTCGCTGGAGAGGGCTAGGCTTTTTTTGGACGAAGCGAATCGCTCAGCGACGTTTCAGCAACCTCTTTTGTCTGATCATCGCAAATTACAGGCATATTTTGTCCTGATATCAGTGTTTAAGATAGCTGCGATACTACAATGAATGTCGATAAGTCTCGACTTGTGCCGACATGGCGGAATGGCTACGCAGTCGCCTGCAGAGCGACGTATCTCGGTTCGACTCCGGGTGTCGGCTTGGCGTTTTCGCAATTATTTATCCAGGATGTTTCTTACGTGGTGGTGCACAAATACCGCTCAGGCGGTGCACTAATGCACTTAAAGCTTCACGTTGCGGCAAAAATGAGGCCTAACGAACGTGATAAGCGCTCCAACGCCAACCTCGCATTGTGACCGCCAAGCGCGATTATGCCCGGTATTTTAGACAACTAATTCTTCCTGAGGTCGGCACCGAAGGCCAGTCCGCACTGCTGAACAGCAGCGTTTCAGTAGTAGGATGCGGAGCTACCGGCTCAATGATCCTAAACTTGTTGGCACGGGCAGGCGTCGGAGCGCTGACTATCATTGATAGAGACTTCATTGAGCTTACAAACTTACAGCGACAGGTCTTTTTTGATGAGAGAGATCTCGAACAGCCCAAAACGCTTGTCGCTGCAGACAAAGTACGGCGCGCAAACTCTGACGTTGTAATCCAAGACTTCGTTAAGGATCTCAACCTTTTTGCTTGCACTCGCTCTTTTCGACTGATTCACACGACTTAAGCAAGCTGAATGCCTGATTGAAACAGAAGCTGGGAAACACGCGCACGTGCGGCTGAAAATCTCGCCGAAACATCACAGATAGTCGACGTGAACAATGAAGAACACTGAACGAGACAGTTGCTAGTGAGTTACGACCGGAGGAAGTGCTGCGGCTTATTCTGCTCACGCTCTGAATGCTCTTCGACTACTTAATTAAGCCCTGATGTGCGGACGTTAAACCAGGCATCGCGATCATATCGATCGAAACTCAGCGGAATTACGGCTGCCTTTAAACCCTTTATCAACATAGTCAGGAACTATGAGCTACAGCAAACAGTTTCCCAGATCAATAATGGACTACGAAGGAAATCAACGTCCGGATCACGATGACGTAGCTGTGGAGGACAGCATCACACTGTTTGTCAACGACATGCGAATAGCGACTCTTATTGCCACGCCGGAAATGCTTAGGGAGCTCTGCATTGGATACTTGATCACTGAAGGAGTTGTATCGAGCTTTGAAGAGATTCTGGATGTCAAAGTTGACGACGCGAAGCGGGAGGCGTACCTCAGGGTCTCATCCTTTGATCAAGTCGAGCTCTGGCACGAAGTGCGCTCGTCCGGCTGCATCGGCATAAAGTGGTGGACAAATGAGGATATCAACGTCATTTCTGACGCAACGTTTGAAAAGGCCACACTTAAGAAGAGCTTGACCTACCTTGACACTCAAACGCGGAGACAAACGCACGGCGTCCACGTAGCAGCGTTGTTCGATGCAACTGGGGAACTGTTAGCACAGGCAGTGGACGTTGGCAGACATAGTGCGATCGATAAGGTCGTCGGGGTATATACTGGCAACGACTTTTCCCAGACGTTTCTGTTATCGTCTGGTCGGCAGCCTGCAGGAATGGTCCTGAAAGCAGCTCGAGCAGGAATACCTTTAGTTATCTCAAAAGCCGCACCGATCAGTACTGGCGTCGAAGCGGCACTTAAAACCGGTGTGACACTCATCTGCTTTGCTAATGAGCGTCAGTTTGCGGCCTATTCACATGAGGAAAGGCTAGTCTAGCAGTCGCCAGCGTGTTTTTTACGATGCCGATCGATTTCAACAACGTTCAAATGAACCTACAATAAGCGCTTGGCCGTTGTGAGTTCGCACTTTACGCACGATCGCACAGATTTTCGTGAACGCGTCTAGCGGCGTAAAGAGAAATTGTGCATAGATCGCATTGTGAAGAAGGATACGATTGTGCGCAATATCGGCTTCAGTTTCAAATCTCGCGCTTCGACTTTATTACAAATATGCCAACTTGAGATAGCAAATTCTGAAAATATTTTGCGGTCTTACCAGTCTCGCAGCTTCGTAAACCGATGATTCGTTCAATCATAATATGCCTCATCCCGCAAAACACCTCAAAATCACTGATGGTCGACAGATGAATATTGGGCGTATCATACCAGTCACGCGGCAAGAAATCAGCTTTGGGCATTTGCCCTTTACTCAGAAGATGCCATCGTATTTTGAAGTGGCCGAAGTTAGGAAAGCTCACAATCGCCCTGTTTCCAACGCGGAGCATCTCGTTAATTACAAGCGTCGGTTTATGCACGACTTGGAGGGTCTGATTCAATACGATGTAATCAAAAGAGCCGTCGTCATAGTCGCTGAGCCCTTCGTCGATATCACCATGAAAGACGGTAAGGCCTTTGCGCACACACGCAGCAATGCAGCGATCATTAATTTCAACGCCACGAACGTCCGTCACGCCCCCTCGCTTGAGCTTGAGCAGCAAATCGCCATTCCCACAACCGAGATCAAGGACTCGTGAGCCTGCGGGGATGAGCCCTGCAATGATGTCCTGATCATATCGTTGCATAGCTGTCACCTCGACACGTTATCCAAGAAGCCTGAGATGAGCTCAGTGAGCGACTCGACCTCGAGCAGAAAAGCGTCGTGTCCACGCCACGACTGCACCTCACAATAGGTGACGTCTTTATTTCTCCTGCGCAAGGACCGTACGAGCGCCCTTTGTTGCACGGGCGGAAAAAGCCAGTCCGATGAAAACGATATGATCAGCAGCTTTGCTTTTATGGAAGAGAGGTCAGGAAGGTCAAAATAATCCATCGCCTTTGTTATGTAGAGGTACGAGTTAGCATCAAACCGTTCAACAAACTTGTTACCCTTATAATGGAGATAGCTCGCCACCTCAAAGTCTTCGGAAAAGCTATAATGGTAGCTGTTAGTTTGCTTGAGCGCTCTGCCGAACTTCTCATGCATCGCTTCTTCGCTGAGATACGTAATATGACCGATCATCCGCGCTAATGCAAGCCCGGCATCCGGCGGTGTCCTTCCATAATAGTCACCCTGACACCAATGCGGGTCTGACATGATTGCCTGCCGGCCCACCTCGTTGAATGCGATCGCTTGGGCGGAAAGCCGCTTGGCAGCCGCCAAAACTACGATCGACTGGACCAAATTCGGATAGTCGACCGCCCATTGAAGCGCCTGCATGCCGCCAAGTGACCCGCCGATCACGCTCAGGAGGGTTTCTATTCCTAAGTGAGCAACGAGATGTTTTTGTGCTCGCACCATATCCCCGACAGTGATCACAGGGAAATTGAGGCCATAAGGGCGCCCCGTCGTAGGATCAACGCTGCCTGGCCCAGATGATCCGCTGCACCCTCCTAGGACATTTGAACAAATCACGAAGTAACGGTCGGTGTCAAGCGCTCTTCCGGGCCCGATGAAGTCCTCCCACCAGCCGTGCTCACCTCTATCGTTGGTAAAGGCCGCGTGAGCACTGCCAGAAAGAGCGTGCAGAAGCAGTATCGCGTTGTCTTTGGCAGCGTTTAACTTGCCGTACGTTTCGTATTCAATTGTTACCGGCGAAAGCGTTCGTCCGCAATCTAGCTCGAGAGCGTCAAACGTGCGATGTCTAATCCGTGGAATAGCGTCTACGACGTGCATGCGAGTGCTTGGTCTATATCCTCAATTATGTCAGCGACGTCTTCGATGCCGACGGAAAGCCGTATGAAGTCATCGCTGAGTCCCGCCGAGGCGCGCTCTTCGGGGTTCAGTTGCTGGTGCGTAGTGCTAGCAGGATGTACGACGAGAGATTTTGCGTCGCCGATGTTAGCGAGGTGACTCAGAAGCTTCACGCTTTCGATGAACGTGACGGCGGCATCATACCCACCCTTGATGCCGAAGCCAACAAGAGCACTGGCGCCTTTGGATAAGTACTTCTGCGCTAGTTGATAAGAACGGTCGTCCTTCAGTCCTGGGTAATTTACCCAAGAAACACGTTCGTGGGTGCTCAAGAATCGAGCGACGGCAAGCGCATTGGCAGAGTGGCGTTCCATCCTTACGTGCAGTGATTCAAGTCCTTGGAGAATCAGAAACGCATTAAAGGGACTTAAAGCCGGACCTATGTCGCGTAGGAGATGCACACGCGCTTTTAGTGCGTAAGCGATTTCTCCAAACGCGTCGGAGTACACGAGTCCGTTGTAGGTGGGATCAGGCGTTGTAAAATCAGGGAATTTCCCGTTCGTCCAGTCAAAGTTACCAGCATCAACGATCAGTCCGCCGATAGAAGTGCCGTGCCCACCCATGAACTTAGTAAGGCTATTGATAACGATATCAGCGCCGAAGTCGATAGGTCGGCACAAGATGGGTGTGGTTGCAGTGCCGTCGACAATAAGCGGAACATCGTTTTCATGTGCT
>PMYA01000183.1 GCA_003170935.1 Methanobacteriota archaeon | reverse complement strand
TGTTTTCCGTGAAAACAATTGGTGTGGTGTAACCCCTCTTAAATGAGTTGCGGCGGCCCCCCGCTTACGAACTCAAGAATCCTATTTTTATTACGAAAAACACCGTGTTTTTAAAGACCGATATATTAATATTGAGGAAAAAGAATTTGAATATAACCTCTCGTACTTATTTTTTGACGTATTCGAGGGTTACATAAACCAGGTAATGGTTGTGAAAAAATGGCTAAGGAAATAAATTTTGGCATAGAGTTTGTCCCTAATATGCCGCCGAATCAGTGTGCGGATAGGGTAAAGTTAGCGGAAGACAACGGCTTCAAGTACGCGTGGATTACTGACCACTATAACAACCGAAATGTCTATCCAATGCTCACACTCATATCACTAAAGACATCGACCATACGCCCCGGCACGGGCATTACGAATCCCTTCACGCGAAACCCATTGTTAACGGCTAATGCGATAGCGACGATTGACGAAGTGTCAGGTGGACGTGTCAACTTGGGCATGGGTCCCGGCGACAAAGCGACATTTGACAAAATGGGATTCGGCTTCCCGGCGCCCGCAATCTGGAGCGGCGTCTGGAGCATCAAGAAGCCCCTGAGTGCAATTAAAGAGGCCAAACAAGTCGTCTACAAGCTGCTGGGCGGTGAAAACGTTGATTTTACTGGTGAGACGATAAAAGTTACCGGTGCAAAGCTTGACTTTACTGGCCCGCAAAAGGACAAGGTGCCCTTTTACATGGGCGCGCAAGGTCCTGGCATGCTTAAAACTGCTGGAGAAATTGCTGACGGAGTGCTTATCAACGCGTCCAATGAGAAAGACTACGTAGCGGCGATGCCACACATCCAAGAGGGAGTTGGATCGAGTGGAAGGTCTATGAGCGACTTCGACGTGGGTGCATACACGGCGTTTTCTATCGGGCCTGATTTGGCGAAGGCACGCAAATCAGCCAAAATGGTTGCTGCGTTTATTACGATGGGCTCTCCGCCGCCTGTGCTCGAGCGACACGGTATTGCACTCGCAACGGCTAAAGCCATCGGTGACGCTATCGGCGCTGGTAAATGGGGTGATGTCGGGCCGTTAGTGGATGACAACATGATCGACGCATTCGTCATAGCGGGCGACGCAGATACCTGCAACAAGAAGATCGACGCGTTGCTCGACACTGGAGTGACGCAGGTTATAATTGGCAGCCCAACAGGTCCGGACGTTGAAGCGGCAATAAATATTTGCGGAAAGGACGTTATCCCGTCGTTCGCGGGACGCTGTTAGTCGAGAGAACAGGTCAAAAGTCTATCAACCCCAACTTGCTTTTGAGGCAAATTGGGGATTCCTTTTCTTTTTTTGGATCAGATTATGGAGCTATGTCGAAGAGCGGAGATTGTCGCTCTAGTCGAATAATCCTTTTGTTCGTGAGTGATGAGTGTCGTAAAGGTATGCGAAGCGGAAGCTTCCCGTTGAACGTTACCAATGGTCGCTAGCAAAAGCCTCGAAAAATCTATTATTGCCTCACTACATCCCCGTGTGAAGGATGCTTACGTCAGCCGATTTGGCGAGCTTTCAGAAGTGCAGCGCTTGGCAATTCCAAGCGTTCTCAAGGGCAAAAACGTCCTTCTCATCGCTCCGACTGGAACGGGGAAGACAGAAGCAGCCATGCTCCCCGTGTTTAGCAATCTGCTAGAAGTCAAACAGCGAAACGGAATAATTATCCTGTATATAACTCCACTTAGGGCGCTTAACAGGGACATGCTGGCTAGGCTTGAATGGTGGAGTGAGAAGTTAGGATTCTCCATCGGCGTTCGACACGGTGATACGTCCAAATCTGAGCGGCGGAGACAGACTCTCGCCCCTCCTGACCTGCTGATTACGACCCCTGAAACTCTGCAAGCAATGCTCATGGGTCGACGGCTTCGAGAGAGTTTACAGTCCGTCAAGTTCGTTGTAATTGACGAAATCCACGACCTTGCAAGTTCTAAACGTGGGGCCCAGTTGAGTTTAGGCCTTGAGCGCTTGGCAGACTTAGTCGGAGAGTTTCAAAGGATAGGACTTTCTGCTACCGTTGGAAATCCACAAGAGATGGGCCACTTCCTTGCTGGAAATGGGCGGGCGGTCTCAGTTCTCGAGGTTCCTGCTGCAGGACTGTCGAATTTTGTTGTTATAAAACCCGAAATCACAGGAGCGGATGAAGCTGAAGCCAAATTAAGGGAAATTGCGCCAGAACTCGTGAGTCACGTTCGCGCCCTTCGCAATATTGTGGACGCCCACAAATCAACACTCATTTTTGTTAACACACGACAAGCAGCTGAGGCGCTTGGCTCTCTTTTTCGCGGTACTGACGTTGGGGTTCATCACGGATCTCTTTCGAAGGAGGCACGTATAGAGGCAGAGAACGAGTTCAAGGCCGGGAAAAAGAAGGGCCTAATCTGCACCTCTTCTATGGAGCTGGGGATAGACATCGGGGACGTCGAACATGTTGTTCAGTACAATTCACCGCGCGAAGTGACGAGACTGCTGCAACGTGTAGGCCGCGCTGGACATCGGATCGGAGAACTATCAGAGGGCACCATTATAGCCACCCACGTTGACGATATCATGGAGTCATGGGTGATAACGCGCCGAGCGCGGGAAAACGAGATTGAGCCTTTTTCAGTTAATTATCAAGCTTTAGACGTTCTGGCAAACCAGTTGTGTTTCTTAATTTTGCATGGGGCTGTAAAAGCTGGGAGGGCTTTGAGAATTATTAAAAAAGCCTACCCCTATCGAAACTTGACGTTGGACGAGTTCGTCGAGACGGTGAAGCTTCTGCAGCAACAATGGCTGTTAAGAGTTGAGCAAGAAGAAAGAGAGCCAAGCATAAAAAAGATGGGTAAAACGCGACGTTATTGCTACGAGAACCTCTCGATGATCCCCGATGAAAAAACCTTTGGTATTTATGATACGATAAATGGGAAGTGGATTGGGACTCTTGATGAGACATTTGTTATTGCTTTTGCTGAGTCCGGCGCCGTTTTTGTTACAAAAGGAGAGATGTGGAGGATTTTAGACATTGATGACGAGCGCGTTAAAGTAGAGCCGATAGATGGTTCTACAGGTGAAATTCCAAGCTGGGTGGGCGAGCAGATACCTGTGCCTTACGAAGTAGCTGCTGACGTGGGGAGGCTTAGGGAGCAAATAGCCAACGCTTCTAGCATCACTGAAAGCAGTCGCCTTCTGCAGGATTATCACACAGATCCGTCTGCTGTGCGAAGTGTCGTTGATCTATTTACACGCCAAAAAGAATTCGCGATTCCAACCGACAAAAGACTTGTTGTTGAAGTCGACGGGAAAACGGCGCTCATTCACGCGTGCTTTGGTCATAAGATAAACGAGACGTTAGGCCGAGTTATCACTTCATTACTTGCCGCACGTTTGGGTGCGAGCGTAGCAATGGAGGTCAATCCGTATTGGATACAACTTGAGCTGCCTAACGTTGTGAGCGCGGAGCGAATTGCTGAACTGGTGCGACAACTGAAACCAGAATTTGTGAAGCCACTTATTGGGATAACGCTTAAAAACAGTATGCTGTTGAAGTGGAAGCTCGTGCATGTAGCCCGCAAGTTCGGCGTAATAGAGCGAGATGTAGAACACAAGTATCTAAATGTCAACAAACTTACAGAATTACTAAAAGATACCCCCGTTTACAAAGAAGCTTTAAACGACATAGCAAACAACAAGCTCGATTTTGAGCGCACGAGCGATCTGCTAAGGCGAATACAGAACGCTGAGATACAGGTAGTCACATCTAAATTAAGCCCCCTCAGCAGACAACGTCATTATGGCACTCGCGAGCTGCTAGTAACCGATAATCCCGATAGATCAATCCTCACGGCGCTCAAAAACAGAATTTTGAACGATCGCGTCATTCTTTTTTGTCTCACGTGTAAGAAATGGAAATCAAAAATTAAAGTAGCAAGCGTGCCTGAGGAGCCACAATGTCCCTTATGCAACTCAAAACTGATTGCCGCCTTAAAACCGTGGGAAGACGAAGAAGTTGTAGTCGTTAAGAAATCTGAAAATGTTAAGACGGCAGAAGAGAAAGCCCGGACAAAACGCGTTTATAGAAATGCCAATCTAGTGCTTTCACACGGGAAAAAAGGTGTTATCGCGTTAGCTTCTCGAGGACTTGGTCCTGAAGCGGCTTCGAGAGTTATAAGGAAGTCCCGCGTGGATGAGGAAGGATTTTACCGTGATATTTTGAGGCACGAGCGGCACTACACGCGGACACGTCGGTTCTGGAATAATTGAAATAATTGGCCACTAAAACATGTTTTAAGTTACTGGAACGATTGTGCTAAAGTCTCTTGCTTGAGCTATAATAGGGGGCTGGCATCTATACCGATAGAAAGACACGTATTAGAGGAGTATACGTCAGTTAACGGCTCAAATTGGACCCCTCCATGAGAAATTGTAACATAGAATCGTATCTTTTTAAGCATTACCAGTCTGTCTTACAAGCATTGTAAGTTCGATAGGGTTTTCCTAAAGATGACAGATTTATATAACACATTCCCGATACGGTGAAACATGAGCGGTCTTACAGAGGCCTCGGATCTAACAAAGCAGCGACTCGACATCATTAAGGAACTGCAAGAGTTACGAGGGAGCGAGGTTATTTGCTATGTCACAGGGGATCGTCCTAAGAATGCTAACATCCCCGGCATGAGTGGCCAAGTCTCACAAGATCACTTGCGTTTCGTTTACGATCATTTGGATCATTTGGGAGATATAGACCATTTAGACTTGTTTATGTATACTCGTGGTGGAGAGCTGATGTACCATGGCCACTAGTCAACTTTGTTCGAGAGTATGCGACGAAGTTCTCGGCGCTGGTACCTTACCATTGCCATAGCGCAGGAACTCTAATTTGTCTGGGGCAGACAAAATACTAATGGGGACTGGCGGCACGTTGAGTTCGGTAGACCCCACTACAGCGAATCAATTTAACCCTCGCGATCCCTTAAATCTAGCAATTCCTCTGGGAATTAGCGTCGAAGACGTTACTGCGTATATCGCTCGCGCCCGAGAAGCGGCGAAGATTAGTGAGCAAGATCATATTATTGATATCTTTAACGAGCTCTCGAAGCAAGTGCATCCGCTCGCACTTGGAAATGTCTATCGACAACATACGCGTATCCGCATGTTGGCTACTAATCTGCTCAAGAGTCATATGAAAGGTGAAAAAAACGAGGCTAAAGTTACACAAATCGTCGAGATAATGACCGAGAAACTCTACACACACGCATTTCATTAACAGACGTGAAGCGCGCAAGATAATTGGTCTGAACGTGCGCGACCCAGAGCGTAAAGTCGAGAAACTTATGTGGGCCCTATTTCAAAATTATGCTGCTGATATGCGGTTATACGAACCGTTTGATTTGAATATGTTCGTCGGCGATGAGACTTACAAAGAGGGTGTCGCTAAAGGAGCATTTATAGAAAGCTCTGGAATGACGGACGTGTGGGGATCCGTTTTTGCGGTGTCAAAAAAGAAAGCGGTTCCGCCAAATTTGCCAGTAGCTATGTCACCAGAGCAGATTCAGGCGTTACAGGGCCTGCCCTTCAAGATTGACGTAAACATTTTGAAGATGGGGTGGGAACGCGCATTGCGATAGGAATGGAGATAAGGATCAGGGCACGTAGTATTTTCCATGAGCTGAATCAGCGATTTTTTTTAGAAATAAAAATAGAGCTTTGAAACCGCAGTTGTACCTATATGAGTTTCAAAGCTATGTAGCCGACAATTACGATAACTACTCCAATTATTA
>PMYA01000036.1:29810-32689 GCA_003170935.1 Methanobacteriota archaeon | reverse complement strand
ACCGAAAATCATATAAATGTAGAGTAATACACCCAACCTTACCTATGACGGAAGACGTAAACTCTGAAATGGATGAGACGGATTCAGCGATCCTGCACTCTCTTACGAAGAATGCGCGGATTACGATATCGAAGATGTCACAAGAGATCGACGTGCCTGATGCAACCATCTCGCACCGGCTCAAGCGGCTTGAACGGACGATGATCAAGGGGTACACAGTGATCCTCGACCCACAAGCAATCGGCCTCGACATGACCGCGATTATCATCATCCAGACAGAGACCGAAAAGCACAGCGCGGTGAAAATCGCGCTCTCGAATCTCGAAGAGGTTTCAGAGGTGTACAGCGTGTCGGGAGAATATGATCTTCTGATAAAGCTCTGGGCTCACGACATGGAAGAGCTCAATCACGTCATAAACAGTAAAATACGCTCGATTGACGGCGTTGACGATCTGACCGAAATGATCGTTATGGAGCGTGTCAAGGAGGAAATGACCCCACTGATAGAGTAACGGAGGGAAACCGATGCCCTTTCTAAGCGAGATGATAAAAAAGCCAGTAGTTGACAACGCGGGAAAAACGGTCGGAAAACTCGTTGACGTTATCGTTTCGGCCAATCGTCCCTATCCGAAGGTCAATGCACTCAGCGTCCGTACGGCAAAAGGTACAACTGTCGCCATCCCGTCGAGGCAAATTGAACGCTTAGAAAATGGCATGCAGCTGAAAGTAAAGGCAGATGACGTCGCTCCATACGAAAAAGAGGAGCACGAGGTGCTTCTTGCGGCTGATGTGCTCGACCGACAGGTCGTTGACGTTGAGGGAAAGAAGCTGCGCCGCGTGAACGACCTAAAGCTTGCCCGCACGAATGGCTCTTACCGGCTTATCGGCGTAGATATCGGCGCTACGGGGCTTTTGCGACGACTTGGAATCGAGCGCATGGTAGAGCGCGTGGGGATTCATCCCGAAGAGAATTATATCGCTTGGACAGACGTCGACTCGATACGAAGTGATCCGATGAGCGTGAAGTTGACCGTCCCTAAGTACAACGTAACGCAGCTCCACCCCGCGGATATTGCTGAGATCGTCGATCAGCTCAATCTTCATGAGGGACTCACACTCATCAACTCTCTCGATGAAGAGGCGGCAGCCGACACGCTCGAAGAGACAAGCGAAGAGCGGCAAGTCTCGCTCATCGAGGGCATGGACGCTGAACGTGCCGCCAATATTCTAGAAGAGATGTCACCAGACGACGCTGCAGACCTCCTTGGCGACCTGCCTGCTGATCGCGCCGAAGCTATTTTGGACCTTATGGAGCCAGACGAATCGGAGGACATAAAAGAACTCCTGGAGTATCCAGAGGACACAGCCGGCGGTATCATGACAAATGAGTTTATCGCGGTTAACAAAGAGCAGACCGTCGAGCAGGCCCTCGGAGAAGTCAGGAAAGCCGCAAAATCAGTGGAATCAATCTATTATATCTACGTCACTTCGAATGGCAACGATCTCGTCGGCGTCACCTCGCTTCGGGAGATCCTGACCGCGCCTGCTGAAACGAAGCTTGCCACGCTCATGCATACCGATCTTATTACCGCAGACGTCAGAGAGGATCAACACGAGGTCGCCCGGAAAATTGCGAAGTACAACTTACTTGCGCTCCCGGTCGTAGAGAGGGAGACCATGATAAAAGGCATCGTTACTGTGGACGATGCTATTGACATTGTTTTGCCCACTGCGTGGAAGAAAAAAGTGCCAAAGATGTTTGGTTGATGATGAGGCCGGTCAATGGACTACAACCTCTTCCTTCGACACCTAAGAGGGCCCACGCTAACCAGAATTATCATATTTCTATCGATAATGGGCCCTGGCATTATCACCGCAAGCGTCGATAATGATGCCGGCGGTATTACCACTTATTCGCTCGCTGGTTCCCAGTTTGGCTACGTCTTGCTCTGGACGTTCATTCCGATCACTATAGCGCTCGCTATCATTCAAGAGATGGGCGTACGAATGGGAGTCGTATCAGGCAAAGGCCTAGCCAGTCTCATTCGGGAACGAGCAGGCGTGCGCATTACTTTTCTCTTGATGTTTGCGCTGCTGTTGACGAATTTTGGGAATACCCTTGCTGAGTTCTCTGGCATCGCAGTGAGCGCGGGAATATTTGGCGTTCCCCGTTTGATTGCGCTTCCATTAGCGGCAGTATTTGTCTGGGGGCTCGTCGTCAAAGGGAGCTACAAAAGTGTAGAAAAAATATTTCTCGCAGCATCATTGTTATACGTCTCGTACATCCTCGCAGGGTTATTGGCGCATCCGGATTGGAACCAAGCGGCGCTGCACGTCGCAGTGCCCCAGATTAGTTACAACCAAGCTTACTTAGCAATGCTCATTGGCTTAGTCGGAACAACGATCGCTCCGTGGATGCAGTTTTACATTCAGTCTTCAATCGTCGAAAAAGGCGTACCTGTGAAAGATCTGATCTATTCACGAATAGATGCTTTCACCGGTGCGATCATCGTAAACGTCGTCGCTTTTTTCATCGTGGTGATGTGCGCCGCAACAATCTATACAAATGGAGTACACGTCAACAACGTCGCCGATGTCTCAGCCGCATTGCTCCCCTTAGCGGGACAATATGCAGGCGTCCTCTTCGCGTTTGGCCTCCTCAACGCTTCCCTGTTCGCAGCCAGTATCTTACCTCTTTCCACGGCGTACGTCGTGAGCGAAGGCTTGGGTCTCGAAGCTGGCGTTTCGAAGAGTTTCAGCGAAGCGCCGGTATTTCACGGCCTCTACGTGGGGATTATCGCAGTAAGTGCGCTCATAATAATGATCCCGAACGCCCCCTTGCTTTCTATACTCTACGTATCTCAAATTATCAATGGGAT
>PMYA01000036.1:0-29751 GCA_003170935.1 Methanobacteriota archaeon | reverse complement strand
CAACCTTCACGTGTCCACCTAACAAGTGATGACGCGACAGGGCTGACTCTTATCTAGAAAGACGGATTAACAGTAACAATATGACAGACAGCATCTGGAGTTCCTCGGAAGAGGTGGATGTATCCTTAGAGACCATCTTTACAATTATGAAGCGAAAAAGAAAGCTGCCGGCCCCTCTCATTGAAGCGTACAAACAAGCTCTCGATACAAGCACTCGGGAACTAACTCGAAGATTCTACGAAAAATTGACGGCCCAGTGTCCAGAGGCGCTTGATTATTTTATGGACTAACCGCCTTGACCATGAAATATAGTTGCGCCAAAACAAAACCGCTTAAGAGTCCTGGTATACGGTTAAGTTTTGGTAAAGTTTTGGTCAACTTCTTCCTCTGATTGATCTAATACCCCTCGAGCAGACTGGCCACAAAAAGAAGCACAAAAGCAGTTCCTGACTTTCAGGATACGTAAAGAGCAGTTCCGGGTTTCAACAGATTCTGTGTGATCGGGCTGAGTCACAAGACTAGAGGTTCGGTATAAACTTTGTGCAAGTCCTTCTCGTCTAGCAAACAGCTGAACCTGCGAAGTCTGAACTTCATTTTTAGGAGGCAATTTTTACAAACTGGTTCAGCCCCTGTATAAGTATTGCCGCAAAATTCGCAAACTTTTGGGGTAGGGTCCTCTTCTATTCTCGTCTTGAGATCATATCTCACAATATAAGCATTGGTAACTTGCATTGCAGCCATTAGCTCTTTCTTGCATATGGATATGCACTTGTCGTCATCATCAGTCCAGTCGGCCCACTCTGTTTCCAGCTTCTTGTGGATTTGCTCGATATTCGTCGTGTCCATTAGATCACTTGCTCTTGAACAGTTAGTGTAGTAGTTTATTTATTATTAATGTACCCATTTGCGATCTTGGGACGCACGAAGGGCAAAAATAGCTTAAGAGAGTATAGACCGGCTTTTTGTTCGTATATGGAGATAAGTGGATGCGGGATCGTTCGATCGCAAAGTGTCCCATCCTTCACGTTACTCCCTTTCTACAAACTTGAGAGAGAAACACTCACAAGACTAGTTGTATCTCTAGCTAATTATCTACACAGCGGGACGAAGACGTGCGATTGATACACAATACGCGTTGCAATGCGTTGGAACTGCGCCTAAACCTACTATAAGTGCAAAATCCGCCGTGACTTAATAGATTTAGACAAAAAAGGAGGAGGCAGCGCCACGCATTCTCCTTTGGGGCAGTCCTACCAAACTGAGGTCATGATTTGTTCTTAAAAACACCTTTTAAGGAAGCAACATTACGGACTGTGTGGCGCTGCAACAAACCGCCTTGAATAGTCTTAGCAAACAAGTCTTACACTAACCGCTATAAGTAGGTTTGTTACATCCATCTGTAACGCTCTATAACTATTACATAGCACGTAACAACTGTTGACTTTGCCTTGTCAGACATCATTGCTTTGCGTTTCTCCAAAAGACCTAAGCTGGTCGAGATGCGTCAAAATGCGCAAAACAGTGCAGGGGATCAAAGCTTTTCAGGAAGGAATGGATAAGCATAAATAAACTCATGACATAAGATTGTAGACTAAAATACATTAAAAAGGAGGTGAAACCAAATATGGCTAAAACGTGGATGCGCGGCCTTGAGATCATTGCCGGCATAATTCTTCTTGTTATAGCAGTGTGGTTCGTTTTTAATCCGAGCCTAGGAGTTGGCCTAGTCAGGACCTTGCTTGCGATAGGACTAATGATCCTCGGTCTGGTCCTATTAGTACGCGCAGTTACCTCAGATGGCATTTCGATGTGGGGTAGGATACTCAACGTCATACTAGGGATTGTTGTTCTAGCTCTCGGGGCTTATGCAATAATTTACCCGGATTTAGGCACTGCACTGGTCATCTTCCTATTCGCGCTCGGACTATTGTTAAGCGCTATTGGAAGAATTTCGTTTGCAGGATTCGAAGCAGGCGCGGGAGTGCCACCGTGGGCCAGAACAGGAAGCATAGTAATCGGTGTAATAGCACTACTGATTGCTATAGCGGTGATCGTTTGGCCCGGGCTTGGCGAAGTACTCATCGGCTGGTTGATGGCTCTGATCTTCGGCTTGTTCGGTATCGAGCTCATCGGATCGGGAGCAACCAGCAAAAGCGGCTAACACGCCGCTCACCTTTTCTTTTTTTTGTCACTTTGTAGAAATTCTCATGGTCTTTCTGCGTTCTAACGAAGACACGATTCTGGCTATGATTTGACCGTACGTGATGCGCGCTGATCTCTTTTTCTTGGCTATGCTGCCAAACCGGAACCGATATAAACACACTGCCGCATTTTACTTCTAAAAAAGCCAAAGGAGGTGAAAATTTAATGGAATTAGTAACTGTTGATCAAAAAAAGAGTCCTATGTGGCTCCGAATCGTTGAAATCATCGCAGGTCTTATCATCCTTGTCCTGGGCGGCTACGTCATTGTATATCCAGGAGTTGCGATAGGAACGCTCATACTCTTCCTAGCTATCGCACTGATTATAATTGGAGTTGACTACTTCATACGAGTATTTGCAAAAGGCATTACCGGATGGCGACGACTGCTCAACCTGATTCTGTCGGCGCTGGCAATCATAATCGCCGCCTCTGTAATCGCCAATCCTTTCATCTATGGATCGCTTACGCTCGTCTATCTGCTCGGCTTAGCATTGTTGTTTGCCGGGATAGCTAGTGCCGCGCGCGGTACAGCAGGAGGTCTTATAGTCGGGATACTCGGGATTATCATAGGCTTTGCCGTGATAATATTCCCAGGTCTCGGTTTGGCGACGCTCGTGTTCCTGCTCGCTGTGTTCCTGGTAATCTTCGGATTAGAGTCGATAGTCTCAGGCATCCTCGGGAGATGGGTATAACCCATCCCCGGCCTTGTGCAAGCTCGAGAAGAAGAAAGAGCGCCCGATGTATCGAATTGAGGAATTAGCGTAGCTTGGGCTCAACCATCATAACGCGTGTGGCGCCTATGGAACGGATATCCCGCCTAGAGTTTGAAGCTCGTTCAGGTATTTTTGACGCCTTGTTTCGTACGCTGTGTGATTCTCGCCAAACGGCACGTATTCCGAAACCAGCCACCCCCTTTCGCCATCGCGATCTTTGTGCGATCAGCAAGACTCTGAGGAAGCTGAACTCGATTAAGGTCCGGTTTTCCCCCATCTGCGCCTTCGTCCAACTCGAGGAGTTCGGGATCGTATGTCCCGACTGTAAAAAAAGTCGATCGTGCGTGCAGGACGCTTACAAGCTCCTTGAAACGCTGCTGGATTTCAACACTGTCCGTCGTTGAGCCAACGTATCCGCCCTTGACTATCCGCGCGGTGATACCTGATTCGGATGCCCGCTTGAGGTCGTTACGTGTGCGGTCAAGGTACGCCTGAAATGCGAGGCTTACACGATGCCATTTTTCTGCGCACGCAGCTGCAACGTCGATCGCGTACGTGACTAAACCTCTCCCTTCCATGTCGATCTCAAATCCGACGTCGAGACGTGCCGCTTCTTGAACAATTCTGTGCACGTAGCGCAATATTCGGCGTTCGTTTTATTTGGGGCGTACACCGGCCAACGGAGCGAAGCCACAATAGCGAAGCTGACGGTAGGACAGTTCCGCAAGACATTGGCTGTTGATAAGCCAGTGCTCCAGGTTGATTCGTTACAAGATAAGATCCGCATGAGCCACCGCGTGCAGCTACATCCTCGCGTTCTAGAAGCCCTTAAACCGCTGCTTGTTGGGCGAGACGACGACGAACGCGTAGAAAATGTGCCGAACGAGGTTCACCGCAGCAAAATCTCAGTCCATCATGCAAAAGACTTCCTGGCGAACTTGCGGACTACACGGTCCACCTTTTATATTTTGAAGTACGTGGTCAATTATATGGGAATCGGACATAGTTTCGAACAATAGGAACTAGGGATGCACATGAATGAGGACGAACTAGACAAACGGGATTACGATTTAATTGTTCCACTGTATCTTGATATAAGCGCCCTATTAGATGTCTTTGCATCGCTTGAAGATGGGTTTAGCTTGGCTGAGACACAAATAGTACGAGATTCAACAGGAAGTACTAAAACGAGCGAAGCATTCTTAGAAGCAGGGGCGAAATTTGTTACACTCCTAAAACTAGGTGTTGGAGCTTCAAAACAAAAAACAGACGAATCGAAAAAAGACACACAACGCTCGGTGGAACGTTTTAACACGTATGGATCTCTCTTGTATACACTGCGCTCACGTCTAAATGACAAAGATCTTCTTAAGACCGCAAAGCAGGGTTTGCGATTGGAGGGGTTGGAACCTTCTGATTTTGTTGAAATCCGAGGCGTGTTTCGTCCAGATCCGTTAATGGAATCAATCGTAAATTTTGACAGACTGATGGAGTTAGCTCTACCGATCATACAAATACAAGGCCAATCCAAGATCGAAGAAATGGAATCTGAAATAGAAACCAACGTAGAAGCACTCGAAAAAGAGAACGCTTCTCAACCGAAAAGTGAAAGGCATGCGAGTAAAAAGAGGATTGATGAATACAAGAAACAGCAAACACAATATCTCGAAGGGCTCCGAAAGAGTACAACAAATAACTTAACATTGATCGAATCTATGCGAAATCTTTTCAAGAATATAGGTAAGGATTTGGAACATGGCGGTGTCCGGACTTTTTTGATGAATCCTACCGATGTAACAGAATACAGCGTGGTTATCCCGTTCTTGAAAGAGTATTCAAGAGATCTTACAATGACGGAGCTGGCTCATAAGGATCTTAGACTATTTGGGAAGGTACTTCAAAACGTAACAGAAGAAGACGAGGCGGTTGATCTGTTACAAGGAACGGGCCTTGGTATTATGGGCGATGAAATACTCAATTCGCTTTTCAGCGCGTTTAAGGAGATGGGACAATCTGGTTTCGAAATCCCAGAAATTACTCGATATATTAAATCGCCCGTACTGCAGGTGTTACCTATAGCTGTCTATATTTAGATTGTGTGTTTTTTTTGCTCAGTTATGGTCGATAGCAAGATGGACGATCATATAAAAGCCCCCCGGACGAATGAAAAAGGGGTTTGCTTTGTTATGATGCCTTTTGGCGAAGAATTTGACCATTTTTATAAAGACATATATGTCCCAGCAATAAAAACAGCAGACCTTGATCCTGTGCGAGCTGATGACATCAAAATGCCGGGCGTTATCATTACGCAGGTGTGGGAAAACATCACTACCGCTTCAGCTTTGATAGCTGATGTCACAGACCATAATCCGAATGTTATGTTTGAGTTAGGTTTAGCGCTAGCTATCAATAGACCTGTCGTGTTAGTTATCAATAATGGTGCAGACAATATTCCCTTCGATTTAACTGCGCTGCGACATATGATATACAATAAACAAGACGCAAGCTGGAGAGAGACTCTATGTGATGATCTCAAACAGTATTTGGAAAATGCAATAATTAAGCCTAAAGCACCAAATCTATTTAGAAAAATTGACGACATTACTGATTTTCTGACTCTGCTTGACAAAATTCCAAGTGATGTTGAAAGCCGTTTGACTTATTTGCATCAAAGAGTCAACGTTTCGTGCCACAATCTAGGCGACAGCACACGGTTCGACAAAATTCATGAAGACACGATTAGTGCTGTCGCATCTATACGGGAAGCTGCACAACCCTCTGCAACTAAGACTTTAAGCAAAAACGAAAGATATTACGAAAATGCAGTCGCAACATGTATGGAAAAAGTGTTGTCAAACTTTATCACCAAATATCGACAAAGTTTAGATTCTTCAAAGCGCGATAAAAAGCGAGGCGAGATTGGTTTCCTCCCTTTTCCTTTTGGTTCATTTCCATTTGTTATACCTACCAAGCAAGCAAGGAGCAAATCGAAAGATCCGTTCGATCAATTCACAGAAGCCATTGGTGAATGGAAAACAAACGACTGGCCCTCCTACTGCAACGAGTTGGTACGGGAAGTTACCGAGAGTTGGAAGTTATAGAACAATGTGAATGCACATGAAGTTCCGAGTCAGCAAACGACAGCAGACGCGCTGTTTCTTAACCCTCTTTACGCCATCATTTTAATAATGTGAAGCTTCACCTAGTTTACACAAACCTCACAAATAAACAGTGTCCTTCCAATTCTCATATACACATCATGCTCCTGCTCAGGCATCGGATGCTTATAGAATCGCTAATCGACTCCAGAAACGCCGTGCGTGAGTATGTAGTTCTTGTTTGACTGATCCCACTGCAGAACATGCCATATTGTTCGGTGAACTTCCTTAGATCACCTCAAAATAAAATGAGTTGGCATTCTAACGAGTGAACTCTTTTGCCGTTTTAACCACATCGCACGCGAGTTGTATTAAAAGAGAGGTTGTTATCATTTCTATCGCCTAAAAGTGGTTTAATCGCTTGGATTACTTCTGGATGAAGTGGTACGTAGTGTTGCATTTTGATCTTGTCTTGTGAAGATTACACCTCAATGCATGGCTTGTCTGACTGTAACGCCTCTCTGAATTGTCCTATCACGAACTTAGACATTGTTGCGAAGCAAAGCTGACCCGTAAAGGCACCGAGTAGAATAAAAGTCTTATAATGCTTAGCTCTGTAAATGCTGATCAATCCGTCTTTCTCTGTTTTGTGATGTGACCAAGAACGTTTTAAATATCTTCTTTCGTGACGATGTGACTTGTCACGTTGTTTCGAGTTTTAATCGTTCTAGGTCGTCCGAGAAAGACCTCAAAGGCATGATAGCAACTATCAACTCGGACTTTGGTAAGATGCTTAAGAAATGCTTTAGCAAAACTCGGCACCTTTACATGAGAATATTCGCTGCGGTATTTGTTTAACGCGAAAAGACGTAAAACATTGAAGCTCTGCTTGCTGATTATTGACACCTGTTGCTGCAGCACGTAAAATGATGTATCTATGAAGTATTGGGTGGGCGTGGCTTTGCACGTTGAACGCTGATTTTGTGCACACAGATCGGGTTCTTGCTATCGCTACCCTTGAATTTGTCTAGGTTGCTTCTCAAGGCTGCGTCAATTATGACGGGATTTTCGATGTAGAGGCTGACGCTGCCCAGTACAAAAACCTAGGATACTTCTCTGCAGGCGAACCTTCGATTGTCTTAAGTTCAGGAAATGAGGATACCTAGACGTGAGCGAGCGCGAAGGGAGCGGGCCAACCAATGATGGTCTAAAAATTCACACTAACATCAGGCTTACCGCCTTTTAAGCGCGTTTGTAACGGTCACGTCTGATTGGCAGGATTTTGTACCTTTTCGACCGTGATCTTGATGAAATCCCCTTGTTTGATGCCCTCCACTTCCCTGATTTCCCGCGGAATAGTGACACCCCATCACCGATCATTCGTACCGTCGCGGAATGGACAGGCTGACGAGCTGATGCTGCTAGCTGGGCAGATTGAAACGGTTCGAGCACGACGCGCTGATCGTCAGATTTTAAGTTCAAAAAGAAGTCACATGCGGTCCTGATTACCACCCGTCGCCGAGCGGCTGAGTGCACTCGAGAAAAGCTCGAAAATGACTTTCACAAAGACTGCTTGGGCGGCGACGGAGAGTACATATAAAAAAGCAACAAGTCTGTTCTAACAACCAAAGGAGGGTGAGGCTATGCCGACGTGCAATGAATGTAAATTCTATAAGCCAATCGACGATAGCAAAGGAAGTTGCTTCGGCCATGAGGTGCAAGGCGACCGAGAGACGAGTCAGTGTCCTACGCGCACTTTTGTTGCAAAATAGCGACAGCGCTTATTGGACGTCGCTAAGCTCTAGCTCAAAGCGCGAAGTCAAAGTGGTTTCCGTGCGTGGTATGAGAGAGTGGTCTATGCCCAATGATACAGTTATGCTAGCGTTCTTCTGAAGCTCGTGTTCTACGGCTGATGATGATGCCCGACAATAGCTAAGAGTCGAGTCAAGAAAATCGATTGGCCCGAACTCGAACGACTATTGCTTGAAGGGCGATATCGTTGTTTACAAGATAGGTAAGCTTCTCAAGCGTAAAAGAACCAGTGCGCGCTTTTATAGTAAATCAACCGTAGGGGTTTTTTTAATTTTTTGACGCCGTTATTTGTCCAAGTTACGGTTTAAACCGACGGGGCGTGGGCATGTGCATATGCATTTTTCCGTGCTTTCCCAGCCCCCCCATGTGCTTTTTTTTCTTCATTATCCAACACAACCCCCAAATGACGGTTGGAATAACGGTGAACATAATGAACATGGCTGCCAAGAACAACATTACCATAAGCTGGGCGAACAGCAGCATCACCGTGCCGAAACGAAGTGCCATCTTGAATGAGTGGTGCAACATACCTAATGGAGCCATTACAGGCCACATTAGCATTCTCAATGGCAGAAACATCAGTTTAATAAGACCCATCCTCTTAACCTCCTAAATCCTAGTATCGTTTGACGCCTCACGCTCTCGACTTGCGAAAAGCCACGCAACGCTGAACCCCTACGGCGGGCCCTTAATAGGCTTGATAGGCTTAATAGTGGCCTTCAGCTAATGAGAGGGTTTGATTTGCCAAATGATTTCATCATCTTCGGGCCTTTATAACAGTTTCCCTTTGAATTGAAGCTCGCGTGCGTCCTTTCTCCTATTGTTCGTCGTTTATGTGCTCTAAATCGGGGAGCAACAAAAATCTCCGAGGCTATTTGCTAAGGAGCATTTTCAATGCGACCAGTAACAGCGCCACACCAAAGATCTTTTCGAGCACAACATTCGGGATATTCGTTGCAACTTTTGCCCCGAGAAAGGCTCCGAAAAAGAAGCCAATTCCAAGAAAAGCCGCTATTTTCAAGTCTGCGTAGCCGCTTTGGTAATACGTCAGAGCAGCTAGCAGCCCAAATGGTGCAGTTAAAAGAATGAGTGTGGTACCTTGCGCTTCGTGCTGAGTGAGCCCGATAAATAGAACGAGCGCGGGCACAAGTATAATACCGCCACCAATTCCCAGCAAACCGCTCAAAACTCCAGCCGACGCTCCAAGCAATATGTAAAGGATTACGCTGTCCACGCTAGAGTCACCCCGTTTACCCACTCTACGCCCTTGTTACCTGACACAAATGCTTTTAACCGTTCAAGCGTAAGCCGCTGTGAAAGAGCTTCGTTTAAAGGCGCATTTGCTTTGAACGTGTTAACAGTAACGACAGCACAATTTACGACCTGTGCCATTCGGATCGGCCTAATACACATCTCTTTGGCTTTTTAGGTCTGAGTGCCGCTCGGCTAATTCTTCCTCTTTTTTCTCCAAAGCCACTATCAGACCCGCAATAACGCTATCCAAGAATACCATCACGTTAATCTCAAACAGCGTTCCTAAAGGCGTAAGCGAGATTGAAACGCCGGTAACCTGGCGCTCCAAAAAGCTTACTTCGTCGGCTTCTGTTCGACCACGGATTGTAACAACTTGTTCGGCAAGCTTTCCTAGGGCTGCGCCCGCGTTAGAGGTGACAGCAGCGATTCTGGCCCCGTGCTGCTTGGCTATCCTCGCCGTTTCGTTGACCGGACCCGTTTGACCCGTCCCTGAAACAGCGATCACGAGGTCGTTTTCTCGTACAGCAGGGGTGACGACTTCCCCAAAGACGTAAACGTCGAAGCCCAAGTGCATTAGGCGCATAGCAAAGGAACGCGCGACCAACCCCGACCGACCTTCTCCGAGGAGGAATATGCGGTGCCCCTCTTCGTGTGTCATAATGATCTCGGTGACAAACGAGTTCACCTCAGTACGGCTGAGTGAATTTGCCTCTTTTCGTACTCTTCCAGCGATAGACTCCATCGTTCGCTTGATGCGATCGTAGGGTTCGCCCTTTGCGGGATCTGATGTCATTTGATCGACCTTTCTTATCAGTTCTTTCAAAGCTAGCGATGTGAAGAATCTTTCGGTTGTGCAATGACCGGTGCTTGGCCCGACGTTCAGACATTTGATGGATTTAAGGCCAGAGGTTAACTGGAAAAGGAGTTAGAAGGCCCTACTATCTGCTCTCACACGTCCTTGAGCAAACACAAAAGGGCGTAATTTCGTTGCTTGTTGAGCTCCGAAATATAATGGTTAGTCCTAAGTTGCTAACGCGCGATTGCTTGTGCCGAAGAAAAGACATACGTTTTTTCAACCTGAAAGTCCTATGAATGGTAAGTGCGAGGGCGTTACATGAAGCGAGAGGCTAAGAGTGGGACATCAACAAATACAGTTCGATGGAACTATCTCGCTAACGACGGGCGCAAGGCAGAAAGGTACGGACCGTATTTGCTTCAAGCGGACATTGAGCGCTCGTTTGTTGATTCACGAGGCCTGGCTCAAAGAGAAATAGTCCCGCTCGGCGTCGTAAGCGTGGAATTGATTAATGAGGTTGGACATCGACACGCGTTTTGGGTCATCTCAGAAGCGGCACTCGATTCACTTGAGCTCGAAAAAGAAACGCGCGAATGTATCTGTGCCGAGTTGTCAAAAGTTGTGCCTCTGCCTAGTGAGAGCGAGATTGCAGATCACAAGAACAAGTTTAACGCGCTTTCTCGAACCCTACGAAAACCGTAGAGAACACACTCCAGACCCTGCGCGTGACATGGCATGCGCGGTACTCGCCCCTCAAGCAACGTCTGAACACTCACGTGCCAAATGCAGCTTGATTTTACGTGTGCCTATCAACAGAAAGTTTTACGCGTTCTTAATCCTATTAGACTGGGAACAGGGAGGTACTATCACGATGACACTAGAACGGAAAATAGTTTATTTCGACGCTCCTGGAGAGGAGAACACAAATGCCGTACTGACCTGCGCGAAAGAGCGCGCAGACGAACTCGGCATTAAGCACGTCTTAATCCCCTCAGTGCGAGGTGATTCTGCAGAAAAAGCGTTGGATTTCTTTGCGAATACAGACATAACACTCTTCTTTGTAGGCACCGATCCCGCGCGATTTTCGCCAGACACAAAGAAGCGCATTGAAGATTCGGGATTCAAACACGTGTTTTATAAACAGGTTGATTATTCGTACCCCGATGAGGTAAAAAACACCTTGCGAAGGTTCGGGCAAGGAACCAAAGTCGCCGTTGAGTTGACGTTGATTGCGGCACAGGAAGAGATAGTCGAAGCAGGTGCAGAAGTCGTGGCCCTTGGCGGAAGTTCTAAAGGGTTCGATACCGCGCTCGTCATTAAGGCAGCGACGAGTGACGAGTTCTATGAGCTTGAAATCCGCGAAATCCTATGCAAGCCGCGTAAGATCAAAACCTGACTTCACATAACGTTACACATCCGCAGCGCGTGCTCGAGACGTAGTCGCTAACCTAGTGTCAACTCTTTTCAAAGCACGATGACGTTAGCTAAAAGGCGATCTGAAGACCCCTAACCACCGTGGGGTGACCCTCTTGCGCATTGTGCAAGAACATAGGCATAGTGCGTCCGCTTGAACGCTTCCGTCCTATACTTCCCAGAAGGCCACTACTTTTCCAACGTTGATGAAATCCCGACGTTGGTCGTGCTCGAGCACAATAACACCGTCAGCGCTTCCGACTACCTTACCCGTGATGGTTTCATTCGGTCTGCCGCCGAAGTACACTTCAATTGTTTTGTTGATAAAATGTTCAGAAATCGTCTTGTCTAGCATAGAAGCCCTCCTTTAGTTTATGTGATTTAGTCTGAGGCATTATATTACTATGGGATTTATGACTTCGGTTACACTGCGATGCATGACCGGTACTTTACATAAACGACGCCCCCGCTGCTGCTTGTCGTTTTACTGATCGTCTAACGCGCGTAGTCAGACAAACACCTAGAATTAGCGGTTTATTTCAACGCACTGAAGATAGACGCCTAATAGCCGAAAAACGAGCAATTAGAAAGCTCTTTATCTTATTTTAACAAAAAGAAGATGGTACTAAATTACCGGAGGTTACTAAATTACCGGAGGTGAAACACATGGTGGGTAAAGCTGAATATATGAAGGTGGTAGCGACCCTTGTCACGACCGCTTTCGCGTTAATCGCTGCTCTTGCTTGGCAGGCTGCCATTACGGCAATTTTTACAGAAGTGTTAGGGACTGCTACAAGTATCCCGGCGACCCTCTCATACGCAATTATTGTCACTATTATCGCAGTGTTAGCAACTGTATGGATCGCTCGTGCCGCCTCGCGCGCTACGGCTGAAGAGATGCAAGTCGAGCTGCCGAAGTAGGTGCACGTACGCTGCACCGCTTTTTTTCTTTTTTTTGCACACTGTATGAGTGAGCGGCTTTATCGGCACCTGGCGTAACCCTGAAGATTCCACAATAATAAGAACAAAGAACTCGAAGTATTAGCGAGTAAGACATTACACGTCAACACGCGCGAGAGGGTATATGGAACAAAAGAAGTTTGATATCATGATCCACCTCTGGTGGGAGAAGCAGATACGCAAAATAACGATCGTGTCGGAAGACACGCGCATAGAGATGTGGTTCCGCAATTTTGGACATATCACGTTAGAGGAAAGAAGAACGCGTGACGTCTTTAGCGGAATTATCCAAGGCCTCACAGGAAGCTCAGAGGGTGACCTGCCCGATATTTTTGCAAATGTCATTAAGGGTGGGAAGACCAAGACGCGCGAGCGCGTGCGAACACGAGAAGAGTTAATTGCGTTAGTGAAGAAGGCAGTTAGTTGATTAAAGGGGGTTAAACTATCAAGATACGCGTGATGACGCTGACCTCACGGCAATTTAAGCTGTTACAACGGCAAACCTTTTCGAAGTGGCAAGCACGTGATGAGGGGGAAGCGTCGACGATAAAAGAACTGCTTGCGAAGTATTCAACGTTTATGATCCGCAGCGACGGATCGCTGCTCGGTGTCACAGCTGATTCAATGGGCCGATCCAAGCGGCATATGCTTGATGAGCGATTTGTTGACGGCGAGGGATTCAAGGCGTTGCAGTTCCAGTTTCCGAGCTTTGAAGAAGAGGTTTAGAAACAGGCGCACATATCCTCTAGTCGTTTTTCGCGGCAATCTTAGCTGAGAACCGTAATAGGTCACATCACAAAACTGCGCGAAAGGAAACAGCTGCCTTTTGCCAGTGCCTGCCGGAACTGCAATATTCCACCTATCCAATCCAGCATCCGGATCCGTTCTGGGTTTCCTCGATGTTCAATCCGAGTTTTTCAGCGCGGGCGAGTATTACACCCGTCCACAGTCCGAAGCTCTGATCGAGTATGACACTATACCCACCCTCGTAGCCGTGCAGCGATCCGTCCTCATACCACGCAAGATAATCAAAAAGGTCTAATGTCGGGATGACTCGTTCGCTTACCCAGCCATCATAATCCTTTCCAGTTTCCTCTTTCCATTCAAGAAACGTCGTGCCGTACAGGTGCCAATCTGCTACGTTGGCTTGCGTCAGCTCCATAAATGACTTTGCACCGATGATTCGAATGTACCTCACAGTCCCCCCTGATTCCATCCGAGGATTGGGCTTACGTGACTAGCGAAACCGGAAGATTTACGCGTTCATGCAGCACCTTCGGGTCGCGTCCTACGAACTCGCGTAGTTCCAACACTTGATTGAGAGTTAAACCCCTCATGAAGAAACTTACATCTAAAAGCATCGCTCATCACACGTTTTCAACAGACCTCGTGCTGCATAAACTTAAAACTGATGCCCTCTACTTAATTACTGTGTCTTTTTTGCGACGCTTGTGACGCTCTTGACCCCTACGCACACTGACGGGCAGGTCTTACAAATCTCGGCGTTGTTGGCGACGCTCCTGTTGTATGCGTTTCCTAAGGTGTGTCAGAGTCGAGCTTAAATCGCTTAAGATCCTTCATTTTGTAACGCATATCAAATAAGGTGAGGACAACTGAAAATGAGAAGCGCGACAGTAGGAAAAATCGTGTTCGCATGTTTACTTGTCACAGTATTACTATTTTCCACGGTCCACGGCAACGCACAGAGTGTAGCGGCCAACGGGCAAACGAGGAAGTACGTCATTTTTAGGGATGATGACGTTGCGCCTAGGACCAAATTTGCAGAACTTCAGGCCGTCAACCAAGTGCACATCGATAAGAACGTGCCCGTAACGCTTGGCATCGTTGCTCATCAAAACGCGTCGGCAGGCAACCAGCTCCTTCAAGATGCACAATTCCTCGACTACATGCGGTCAATCGCTTCAAACCACCTTTTTGAGTTCGCACAGCACGGATATACACATCAGAGTGTGACAATGGTTAGCCCCAGCGAATTCTATGGGCGCCCTTACGCCGTTCAGTACGACACGATAAAGAAAGGGCGTGATGACATCAAGCAGGCGTTCGGGGTCGTTCCTACGACGTTTATACCGCCGTTTGACAAAAGCGACAACAACACGCTTAAAGCGGCAAAAGCGTTAGGATTCACGGATTACAGCACAGCATACCGCGATTTCAATATACAGCAAGGGCAGAGTCAGGGCATAAAAGTTGAGGCAGCCTCGCTTGAATTATCGAATAAGAGTCTTGCGTCCTTGAAGAACGAAACGGAGCAGTTTCTCAACAATCCGCATAGCGTCGACGCCTTTGTTGTGCTATACCACCCTTCCGATTTCAGCGGACCAAATGGCACAGTCAATTCACAGAGAGTAAAGCTTCTGGCGGATTATATCGATTATTTAAAGGGTACGGGACGCGTGCAATTCACTACGTTTAATCGCTCGTTGACTACTGAAAGTCCGGTGCGCTCGAGCGGGGTGGCCTCTCCTTCAGAAACGAACGCTTCGGCTTACGTAGAGGGCGACATTTTGACAGGAAATGGCCTCACTAGTGGATTTAGCACAATATTAATTTTTGCGTGCTTTGCATTGGTTGTAGTCGGGTTTGTCTTTCTCGTTGGCCGATCAAGCTCTAAGCGCTAACAGTCGCAAGTATAAGCTACCCGGCTTGCTAGTTGTATGCTTGTTGGCCAATTTAGCTTAGTTAGTAGTATACCCGATAAAAATTCGTTACGACGATCATTCTTGCTGCTGGTCAGCGCCCGCGCCGCTAGAATCTCAACGGATTTTCTTAGCTAGGCCCTCGGTGAGTCTTTGCAACGCTGGTGAGCTATCGCTCGGATCGAGCTGAACGTCTATAATCGTAAACCCTTCCGTGTATGTCTGGGCTGTCTTAAGAGCGTTTTCCAGCTCATCCTCGGTCGTGGCCACTACGCCCCTCCCCCCGCCAACGAGGTCCGGAATGAGGCTGTATTGCCACGGTTGCAGATCGTTAAACGGCCCATCCTGCAGCAGCCGTTCGGTTGCATATCCAAAGTTGTTAAGCACTACTATAACGGGGTTCAAGCCGAGTCGCGCTATGGTTGAGGTCTCGATTCCGGTCATCTGGAAGGCCCCGTCACCGACTAATACTAACGGACGCAGATTACAATCTGCAAGTTGCGCTCCAATGCTCGCCGGCACCGCAAATCCGAGCGAGAGGTAATACGCAGGCGAGAGGAATTCGGTTCTGCAGTGTGTAATGAGGTCAAGCCCCCCAAACAGTGCGTCGCCTACGTCTGCTATGACGACTGTATTGTCCTCGAGCACCCAGTTGAGCCGTTCAAACAACCTTTTAACGGTAATCCGTTGGCCCCGTTGCGTCACGAACGGCTTTCTTGTCCGTGGGCGAGGCAAATCGCGGAGGGTTCGTCGGGCAATTGAGGCACCGATCAACCCGTCGATGAAGTCATGTAAGCGGACGTTCGCGTAGTTGTGGCCCCTAATCAAACACTGTTCGCTTGTGACGTAGATTGCCTTTTCCTGATCGATGTGAGCCGTGTATTGCCCCAAGTTGATGTCCGTCATAAACGTGCCAAGTAGAATCAGACAATCGCTCGATTCGACGTAATCGCGGACCGATGCAAAGCCCATAGCCCCTTCATAGATGCCGATGTACAGTGGGTGGTACTCACCGACGACTGACTTCGCGAGAATTGTCGCAGCGACCGGTATGTGCGCTTTATCGATAAGTGCAACGAGTTTATCCTGCAGTCCAAAGCGGTGTAGCTCAATACCCGCAATTACCACAGGCTGCTCCGCCGCATTGATCATCCTTACTGCCTCGTCGACGGCGCCCTGCAGAGCGTTTTGATCGCTCGCAGCTTCTGCTTGCGTTAAATGAGATGGATGGGGCGGCTTAATGGGCGCGAACGTCATATCACGTGGAAGTTCGATATATACCGGTCGACTAACGCGGAGTGCTTCTGACAACACGCGATCAATCTCTCCACACGCAGTACTTGGGTCGTCGAGGACCGCAGACGCAACAGTCACTTCAGCAAAGACCTTGCTCTGCGTGTCAAATGTCCGTACCTTGTGGTGGAGGAGCGGGTTTCCGATCCGTTCTTTGATTCCGGGGGCTCCGGCGATGACCACTAGCGGGGATTTTTCCGCATACGCCTGCGCTGTGGCATTCACAACCTTTAGACCGCCAACGGAATAGGTAACGCACACGGCGCCTATTCCGCGGATGCGTGCATAAGCGTCGGCGGCATAGCCCGCGTTCAGTTCATCGCACGTCGTGACAAGGTTGAGTTGGCTGTCGCTAAGCTGCTTGAAAAAGCCCAGCACATAATCGCCTGGCACTCCGAAGACGTGCGACACACCTAATGACTGGAGTCGCTCGATAAGATACGCTCCAACGTTGTCCGGACGATTTGACATCGTGGATGCAGAAGCATTGTCATCTTCCATGTCGCTCCTCCTGGTTCGTGCTGACACTACAACAACTGTACATATAGGCTTGCTTGGTCGATGGACTTCCTAGAATGTTCAGCAACCTCATCGTCCTCTCATACTATTAAAACTATATGGGGTATGCCTCTTTCAACGTCTCTATAGACTAATCCGCTCGCGGGATTGTTGACCACGGGATGGCTTTCGCAAATGGGAACCGCCACGTGATTTGCTACATCCGACGCCCTAACTGCTCGCGAACGAGGATTATGCGCAGTCGAGTGCTCACTTGCGATGCTGCGCGCGGCGCGCAAGATATTTAAACGAACACGTTTCAATGCGGCACCAATGCTAAAAAATGACCTTTTTACGGCGTTCAAAACGACCGTTGTCTTTTTAGTATTATGCGGATTAGTTTTCCCTCTCATTCTCGTGGGGATCGCGCAAATTGCCGATAAACCAGCTGCCGAAGGAAGCATTCTGACACAAAACGGTACCGTCGTGGGTTCGAGCCTAGTCGGGCAATCGTTTGCCGATCCTATGCATTTTCAATCGAGGCCCTCGGGCGTGTCCAATTGGGGACCGAACAATCCTACCCTCATCACGAATGTCAGTCAACAGGTAGCCTATCAGAAACAGCTCAATCCGTCCATCAGTCTCGTACCGATCGACTTGGTGACGCAATCTGGCTCAGGCGTTGATCCGAATATTGCATCTGGCAGTGCCCTGCTGCAAGTTCCGCGCATTTCGAACTTGACCGGCATCTCTCAAGATGTGCTCACCCGGCTCGTGAATCAATATACCGAGAATCCCGTTGCCGGCGTCTTTGGAGCGCCACGGGTCAATGTACTCCAACTCAATCTTGCATTGGACAATTTATTGAGCCCCTCGGCGCTGAAATCCGCAGAGGCGAACGCTACTGCATTTAACGCAGCAGCGCTGAATGCAACGGTCATGAACACAACCGCGGGGTGAGCTTCTTCTACGCCCTCACGACAAGGACGTTACTTTGCGCACTTTCAATAACTTTGTCAACTGCAGTTCCAAACACGACGCTCGCGCTGCGCGGGCGTTCCGAAGCCCCCATAACCAGCGCATCGTAGTCTTTTGCAATCGCTATAATCTGCTCAGCGACAGGACCTGAACGGACTTCAACGCTTACACGCTCATTCGCGGACGCTAATCGCTTAAGGTCGTCTAGGACTTCACTTTCATTTGCTTCTGCTATATGCAGTAACGTTATCTGGCCCTGCGTAGGGGCTGCTAGCGTTGCTGCTATCTTGAGCGCGGTAATAGAATGCTTGTATCCTGCGGAAGGAACCAGTATCCGCTCAAATGCGCTATCATATTTAAGATTCGACAGTATGACATCGCACTTCGCATTTTTCATGATGGGATAGATGATGTCACCGTGACGAATCTTGTGAAGAGTTGATCGCAGACTGTAGCCCAGCACCGTCAGATCGGCGTCGTGTTTCGCGATCTGCTGAACAATGGCATCATAAACAGAGGAGGCTTCTGTAATTTCTGGAACGGCCTCGACGTTGAACCGCTGCGCTAATTTCATCAGGCGCATGATGAGATTGACTTTGTCAAGATAGTTCTTATTCCGGTCAGGATAGCTTTCACGCGCGAGAAGCACGCCTAAGAGTATGAGCGTTCCTTTATTATCGAGCAGTCTCAGCGCCGCTTTTAAGGTGTACTCAGCATTTTTTGGGTTCGAAATCGGAAGGAGGATGTGCTTATACATAAATGAGCTCGCGCTTGGTTGGCGTTACGGTGAACCAGAACTTGTACGCGCATTGACGTTGTTTGTGGCCTTATACCTACGTCTTACGCTTCAAATAGCTTGTTAGACCCTCAAGGGTGAAGCTTTTATAGGCCCATGCATATCATGCGATGGATGGATATATACTACGTCGTCTTCGTAGTCATTTCGCTATTGTTGCTCATATACCTTACCTACGTTATACTATATCCCGATCGGTTTTAGTGGTGTGAATGGACGTCCTGGGCATTGTTCAGATTATCGTTGAGCTTGCTGCTGTGCTGCTCCTTGTCCGCCCTGTAGGCGGTTACTTAGTTGGCGTTTTTTTCAAGGAGCGAAGTCGACTCGACGCGCTGTTTGGTCCGATTGAGCGAGGCTTATACTGGGCAATCGGTGTTGACCCGAGTGAAGAGATGGGCGTAGGACGCTACGTCCTGAGCCTTCTTTTGGTCAACGGGCTCATGATCGTCATTGTCATGCTGATTCTCATTACTCAAGGGTACCTTCCCCTGAACCCGACGGCCGCGGCAAACATGCCGATCGACCTAGCGTTTAACACCGCCGCAAGTTTCATGACGAACACGAACTGGCAAAGCTATGCCGGCGAGACGCAAGTGTCCTACCTCAGCCAGATGATCTGCATCACGTTTCTCATGTTTACTTCAGCCGCCACCGGAATGGCGGTTGGGGTGGCCTTCATTAGAGGGTTTGCGAGCAGGGATCAACGGCCTGGTTTTCGGGAGATAACGGGCATTGGAAATTTCTACTTTGATTTTGTGCGCGCACTGACGCGGGTGCTTGTACCGTTCGCGATCATCGTGTCGATTTTGTTGCTAGTGCAGGGGGTTCCGCAAACGCTTGGAGGGCCACTAAGCTACCACACTGTTGAAGGGAGTATCAGCACGCTGTACCGAGGACCGGTTGCTTCGCTCGAGTCGATAAAGCATCTCGGGACGAACGGTGGCGGGTTTTTCGCGCAAAATTCCGCGTACCCCTTTGAAAATCCCACGCCGCTGACCAACGTAATCGAAATCGTCGCAATGCTAATTATCCCTATTTCCCTGCTTTACGCATTCGGGGTGATGACAGGTAACACCAAAGAGGGGCGTATTCTCATCGGAACTCTGACGACCATATTCATCGTTTTGCTCAGCATCGGGCTCCTTGCAGAATCGTCAAACCCTGCTCTCTCGAACCTTGCAGTGAACCAGTCGAGCGGAAATCTGGAAGGCAAAGAGGTTCGATTCGGCACCGAGAACTCCGTGATGTTCATTGTGTCGACGACCTCAACGGGGACGGGATCGGTGAACAGCATGATCGACAGCTACACGGCGATCGGAGGAGCCGTCCCGCTCTTCCTCCTTATGATCGGCTCCCTTTTTGCCGGCGACGGGTCAGGCCTTCTCACTGTCCTTATGTACGTGATACTGGCCGTATTCATAGCAGGCCTGATGGTCGGACGTAGCCCGCAATACCTTGGCCGGAAGATCGAATCCAAAGAGGTCAAGCTCACATTCCTCGCATTTCTCGTTCACCCTATCCTTATACTCGGGTTTACCGCAGCAGGGATCATCTTCGCGACGAGCTCTTTACTCAACCCAGGGTCTCACGGCTTTACTGAGATGCTCTACGCGTTTTCATCAGCCGCAGCCAACAATGGATCAGCATTCGCCGGTCTGAGTGCGAATACCCCGTTTTTGAACTATACGCTTGGGATTACGATGCTACTCGGTAGGTACATAACGTTCCCGCTCATGCTCCTGGTTTCAGATTCATTCCTACGTAAGAAGACGACGCCCTACGATGCCGGAACTTTTCGAACCGACAAATGGATTTTTGGCCTCATACTGATCGGTGTCATCGTGATTCTCGGCGCACTGACGTTTTTCCCGGTGCTGGTTTTAGGACCTCTAGGGGAGGCACTCCTCTGAGGGGGCACGCCATGGACAACCAAAAGTGGTTTAGCGGGGCATTGCTCGCTGAGGCGTTAAAAGAATCTATACGGAAACTCGATCCACGGTCGCTCATCGCAAACCCCGTGATGTTTGTCGTCGAGGTGGGCTTCTTATATACGCTCATACTCACGATCTCTGCCGCGATAGCCGGAAACGGACAGCCCGTGTTCATCGGCGAGATTTCGGGGATCTTACTGATAACCGTGCTCTTTTCCACCTTTTCTGAAGCGATTGCCGAGGGGCGTGGCAAGGCCCAAGCAGAGAGCCTGAAAAAAACGAAAAAGGAGGTCACAGCGAACAAGGTCGTCGGGGATCAGATCGTTGAAGTAAACGGGCACGATCTCGTGAAAGGCGATGTGGTAATAGTCAGTGCTGGCGAGGTCATCCCGAATGACGGCGAGGTTATCAAGGGCAGGGGTGCCGTGGACGAATCCGCGATAACGGGAGAGTCCGCACCGGTAATCCGCGAAAGCGGAGGAGATTTTAGCTCGGTAACGGGCGGTACGACGCTCTTGAGTGATGAACTTACAATACGCATTACGGCAAACCCAGGAGAGTCGTTCCTCGACAAAATGATCGCGCTCGTCGAGGGGGCGTCGCGACAAAAAACGCCCAACGAAATAGCACTCACCATCGTTCTTGCCGGCCTCACGTGGATATTCCTTCTCGTCATCGTTACGCTTAACGCACTCGCCGGTTATTCCGGTGTACTGGTAAGCACCACCATCTTAATCGCTCTTCTCGTCTGCCTCATCCCAACGACCATCGGTGGGCTGCTTTCCGCAATCGGAATCGCCGGTATGGACAGAGTGACGCAATTCAACGTTATTGCCAAATCAGGAAAAGCCGTTGAGGCGGCAGGCGATATCAACACGCTTATCCTCGACAAAACAGGCACGATAACGATCGGCAACAGACTCGCAGAGGAATTCATCCCGCTTGGCGACAAGACAAGCGGAGAGGTCACGAAGGCAGCATTTCTCGCCTCAGCGCGTGATGAGACCCCCGAAGGCCGGTCAATTGTGGACCTGGCAAAGAAGCTGATGCCCGATTTGGTTGCGCCGGAGATTAGCGAAGTAATCGACTTCTCTGCAGAGACAAAGATGAGTGGAGTTGATCTAGCCGATGGCTCAGAAATTCGCAAGGGAGCATTTGACGTGATGTCAGCTTACGTCACCTACGTTCCCGGCGGATTCAAAGAAGTCGTTGACGGTATTTCACGCAAGGGGGCGACGCCGCTCGTGGTATCAATAGATCACGACCCCATCGGCGTGATACACCTCAAAGATACCGTAAAGCCTGGCATGCGAGACCGGTTGCACGAGTTGAAGAGCATGGGAATTAGGACTGTCATGGTCACCGGAGACAACAGGCTCACCGCGGCGACGATCGCGGCAGAGGCAGGAGTCGATGATTATGTTCCCGAGAGCAAGCCGGAGGACAAGATAAACATCGTGCAAGCGGAGCAGGCAGCAGGCAAGCTCGTTGCGATGACCGGAGACGGCACCAATGATGCTCCTGCATTGGCACAAGCCGATGTGGGGCTCGCTATGAACAGCGGCACGCAAGCAGCAAAAGAGGCTGCGAACATGGTCGACCTTGACAGCGATCCGTCAAAGCTGATAGCGGTCGTGTCGATCGGAAAACAGCTCCTGATGACGCGCGGTGCCATTACGACGTTTAGCATCGTCAACGACGTCGCCAAGTACTTTGCAATCATCCCTGCGATTTTCGCCGCGGCAATTCCTGAGGCAAATAAGCTCAACATCATGGCACTATCTTCACCGAACAGCGCCATACTATCTGCAGTTATCTTCAACGCCCTAATAATCCCGGCGCTTATACCGCTTGCCATGAGGGGTGTGAAATACAAGCCGAGTGACGCGTCGACAATCCTCTTGAGAAATATTGCGATTTACGGCGTTGGGGGCTTAATAGTCCCATTCATCGCGATTAAAGCAATCGATGTTATTATTACGGGCCTTCATCTCGTTTAGCGGATCCAGCCTCTGATTACCGCCGAACGATTGATTAAGCTCCTGACCCTGCAGCCCCATCCCGAAGGCGGATACTACGCGGGGACCTATAGGTCAAATGAGCTCATCCCAAAGGAGGCGTTGCTTGAGCGGTATGCAGGGACCAGAAGTTACGGAACTGCGATTTACTACCTACTGACTCCTCAGACGTTTTCCGCTATTCACCGATTGGCGACCGACGGGATATACAACTTCTACCTCGGCGACCCGGTTGAGCTAATCTTGTTGCAGCAAGACGGTTCTGGACGTTTGGTTACACTCGGCAGCGATGTTGCAAGCGGGATGCTGTTGCAGACAGTTGTGTCTCGAGGGACTTGGCAAGGAGCCAAACTCGTTGACGGGGGAAAATACGCCCTCCTCGGCACGACCGTCGCTCCTGGTTTCGATTTTGCAGATTTTGAAGTAGGGCGCAGAAGCGATTTAATTCTTTCATATCCAGCGTTTCGAGATGCGATCATCGCGATGACGAGAGGGCAATAGAAGCACGAAAACGCTTATAAAATAGGTGGGCGATTGGCCCTCGGATTAAAACACGCTGCGGTCCAGTAGAAGATTAGAGTCAGTCAACAAGTTTCATAGTGTTGTACACGACATACTAAATCGCTCTCAGGAGGAGTGAAAAAGATGAAAATCGAGCTCGGAGCACAGAATTGTCTTTACCCCATGCCAACGACACATGTCGGAGCAACGGTGGAAGGACGACCCAACTTTCTCACCATCGCGCACGTCGGCATCATGGATCTGGGCAGCGTCTCTTTGGGGATGGCGAAAGCTCATTATACGAACGCCGGAATCAAAGAGAGCGGCACGTTCAGCATTAACCTGCCCTCTACCGAGATGGTTCAGGAGACTGATTACTGCGGCCTCGTATCGGGGAGGCGCGTTGATAAAGCAGAGCTGTTTAGCGTGTTTTACGGCAACCTCAAGACGGCCCCGATGATTAACGAATGTCCCATCAACATGGAGTGCAAGCTCAAAAAGGTGGTTGATTTCCCAAAGCACGATATCTTTATCGGTGAAATTGTGGCCACTTATGCTGAAGAAGCCGTGCTTACCGATGGTGTAGTGGATTACAGCAAAGTGCAGCCGTTTTTTTTCACCATGCCCGACAAAGGGTACTGGAACCTAGGTGAGCGATTTGCACAAGCGTGGAGCGTTGGAAAAGCACTAGCAAAGAAATAATAAAATTGACCAGTGCGCAACAATACGATTATAGCAAACACGCGACAACGCTTCCCCCACCAACGAAAAAACCTGCTCACTGCAGGTTAAGCTGCCGATACTGGTAAAACTGATAAGCGCGAAGCTTTTAAAAAAACAATGAAAACTAAATACGCAATTCTGCCAATTGTTGCAGTGATTTTCCTAACCACCTGTGTGGCGGGGTGCTCATCTATTAACCCCTTAAGTGGCGGAGGTAACAATACGAGTGGTGTGCCCGTATATGAACCCTCGTTCAAAACGGCAACGGTCAACACAAGTCAAGGTAGAGGGACCACGTACCAAACAACAAGCTCTTCAACACAGGTAGCGAATTTTTACAGTTCAGAGATGGCAAACCGAGGGTATCAAGCCTCGACCTCCTACCAGCCACGCATCAGCAGCGAAGGATCTGACGTCGTGCTCAGTTTTGTAAAAGGAACAAGCACAGTTCACATTGCTATTGCTACGATCAGCGCGCAAATTGGCCCCCTAAACTTGTCTCAAGCTGGAGGGACGACGTTTATAATAACAGAACAGAGCGCGTAAGCTCCCGAAGAGTCGTCAACGTTTCAAATAATCACGTTCGTACGCAAACGTATTGTGTTCGCCTGCCACTGAGACAAAAATAAGGCCGAGGAAAAAACAATGGTCAAGAAGCTCGCCGTTCTTCTTCTGGTGCTTTTCATTGGATCCTCTGCCGTTTGCCTTCCCACAGCATCAGCGACTACTCCGACGATCACAACAACCGCTCCGGCGGCTTCCAACGTGACATCAACTCGATACCTTGACTACCGCGTTTCGCTTGCGCCTGATCAAATCTCAAATGATACGTTAGGATATTTTAAGGCCCATGGCTTTACCACGGTCGTGCTTGTGGCCGCTGAAGCGATCCCATATGATAAAGAGCTGCAGAAAATAAAACAACTGGGGATGTACCCCATCTTGGATATCGAGGTCGTTATTTGGAATGGCGGGAATAATAAGTCGACACCTATAACAGAGTTCGACAAAGCCTTTGCCACTTGGAGAGATGCTGGTTGGTGGAATGTTGCAACAGAGGGGGGGCGAAGTGGCGACTTTGAAAAACTTAACGAATATTTCCCTCAAATTACCTTTTTTAACTGCGATAAATGTGGCCTCTGGAAAGAGGGCCTGGGGCAAGAGAGTGATAGAAACCCGTACGTGACAGAAATGTCGTGGGAGACATATTATCACTCTGAGATAGCTAGTATACAGCGTGGAGCCTTGATCTCGTATAATCTCGGAAAGCCTCAGGGAATGACGGCCGGTGTATGGCAATCAAACAACGAAAACCTCAATTATAGCACATACAAAGCGCTTCTCGACTGGAGTTATGCTAACGGCGTGGGATTTACTCACTTCAACGTATTCTTCGGATTGGGAGCAACGCTTGCCGACTATCAGCGGCTCGGGTTCGAGACTATCATCTCAAAACTACAAGAGGAGTACCCAGCGACACCGATGGGAACTTGGCCAGTTACTGTAAGATCCGTTCGTCAGGTGCCAGATCCTCAAAACTCTATCGTGTGGGATATTGCCAACCTTGGAAACGACGACGTGTGGGTGGCGCCTTATGCAGTGCTGCATAACAAAACTGCCGTGCTGCCGGGCAACCTCACTGGCGTACGCATTCTCAATCAAGCGACGAAGAACAATTCTTCGAATGATATTTTGCTGGACGAAAACGGCACTGGCTGGATTCTCCTTAGAACGGGCGAATGGGCAAGCATTTTATCTCCACCGACGGTTCCATCCGACACTGAAGCGGCAAGCTATAATGCGTACGTATATTATAACAATTCCTCTCACGGATGGCTTTTTGCCCAGCCACTGTATACGACCGTCGGAGCCAAGCCCGTCCCGGCGAGCTTCTTCGGACTGTTTGACTATACATACGCGGAAGTGACGGAGGGCTTGCTAGTCATATTGGCTGCGATACTCGTCGTTGCGTTTCTGCTACGGCTGAGACGGATTCGTCAAAAATAACGTAGCTGTGGTTGTGCAGTAATCAATGGTTCTAGGGGTCTTACTCCTCAATAAAGGGTATTAGATGCTCTCTAATTTCGCTGATCTCTTCTTCGGACGCGTTTTTAGCCTCGAAGATGGCACTTAATGTATCGAGCGCGTCTCTTTGAACCACCCAATTATCTATCGTTCTGTAGCGTGTCGTCATCAACGTCGTCCGGACCCCCTTAAATGCGCGGGCTAAGTAGTTCTCTCGAAAGAATGCGATGTCAAGATCACTTGTCCCACTTCCAGCTATGATCACCGTTGTTTTATCACCATAACAATGACTTATTTCACGCAGGAGGACGCATCCAGAAGGGGTTGGCAGTAACAACACGTCGCCTAAACGCTTTAGATAGTACTCCTGGAGTTGTATGAGGTGTCTTTCTAGCGCAAGTAACTCCGCTTTTTCGTCCGATTCTGCAATAATTACAAAATCTGCTGAAAAACCGATCTTCTTCCAATCGATTTGCACGGTGTATCTCGTGAGGATCCCTTTCTTCGCAAGAAGTTTTACGTGATAGGCAGCTGCGTTGCCGTCATTGAGGCCGAGACGTTCGGCAAGTTCCACGTTCGACGTCTTGCCGTTCTCAAGAAGTGAGAGCAAGATGGTGAGCTCCTTTTTATCAAGGTCTATCTTCTTTTCGAATGCCTCAGCAAGTTTCAGGTTTTGATCGTCTTGCAGTCTCCACCCGTTTTCCCCAAACGCCTTGGTTTGCTTGTTACGCATAATTTGCTTCTATAAATGACGTTATGGACGTCGTGCTAGTACTCCGCATAACGAGTGTGTCTTTATACATAGCTTTCGCTATTTGCAGTCTTACAATACACCACAGCAAAGATGGCATAGAAGCTTTACGAAAAGGCGTGTCTTTGAACGTCCATGCGTCGAAGAGTTTTAAGAGGGTGTAACACAATCTATACCCGATGCTCACGAAGCGCATTATCCCATGTCTTGACGTGAAATACGGCGATGGTAACAGAGCGCTAGTCGTCAAAGGAGTTGAATTCGTTTCGCTTAGAGATGCTGGAGATCCGGTAGAGCTCGCTAAGCGGTATGATCAAGAAGGAGCCGACGAGTTGATCTTCCTAGACATCACCGCTTCACATGAGAAGCGGAAGACGATGCTCGACATAGTCAAGGATACGGCGGATCAAGTATTCATCCCATTTTGTGTCGGTGGCGGCGTGCGGACCCTAAACGATGTCATCCAGACGTTGCGGTTTGGCGCGGATAAGATAGCGGTAAACACTGCCGCCGTCGAGAACCCACAGTTCATAAAGAGTGCAGCTGAAGCGGTTGGTTCGCAGTGCATTGTTTTAGCCATAGATTGTAAACGCAACGCAGATGTCGAAAAAGGAGAGCACATAGTGCACCTCGAAGATGGTACGCCCGCGTGGTATGAGGTTGTGACATACGGTGGGAGAACCCCGACTGGTATCGATGCGATTGAGTGGGCGATAAAAGGTGAGCAGCTCGGCGCAGGTGAGATCATGCTAACGAGCATGAACAGAGACGGCACAAAAGATGGCTACGACATCCCTATCACTAAGGCGATATCAGAGGCTATCGACTTGCCGATAATTGCATCTGGCGGCGCCGGAACTGCAGCGCATATCTATGAAGGTTTCGTCGACGGCAAAGCAGATGCATGTCTTGCAGCAAGCATTTTTCATTTTAGGGAGATACCCATAGCTTCTTTGAAACAGTACTTACAGGAGCGCGGAATTCAAGTCCGCATGTAACCGAGACGATCGAAGATAATGATAGTGGGCCCTCACTTCGCCCGTTGCTGCTTTTCACCTTTTAGATAGCGCTGCGTGAGCGCTGCGTAACTTTTTGCATTTGCCTCTATTGACCTGAGCTGCTCAGCTGTCACCTGCCTAACAACTTTTCCAGGAACGCCTAAAACAAGGCTCCGATCTGGTATCTCGATTCCTTCTGTCACCACAGCACCCGCGCCAATGATGGACCCTGTCCCTACCGTTGCACCATCTAGCACGATTGCGCCGATCCCTATTAAAACGGTATCTTCAACCTGGGCCCCATGGACGATCGCCCCATGTCCGATCGTAACCTGATCTCCGATAATCGTTTCAACTCCTTCACTCACGTGAATAATCGCGTTGTCCTGTACGCTTGTATTTCGACCGATTTGGATTAAGGCCATATCACTTCTTAAAACCGCCCCGAACCAGACGCTTGACCCTGGGGCAATCTGTACATTTCCGATCACAGTCGCAGTCGGTGCAATGAACACCCCTTCAAAGTTGGTTTTCATCAGTTCCCTCTCTGTTCTTCGGTACCGGTCATGATGCTTCTTAACGTTCAAAAAGGCGACGAATGCCTTAGTACCCTATATTAAATACCTGTTAACACAATGACCGAGAGTAATGGTTTGCGTTGCGATCGGTGGGACATTTGACGTGCTTCACGACGGCCATAAAGCGCTCTTGAAAAAGGCTGACACGTTAGGAGACGTGATTATCGGGCTTGTTTCCGATGAGATGGCTCAGAAAAAATTTCACGTAGTTAACACGTACAATAACCGCAAAAAATCGTTGATCGCGTACTTGGAGACGTTAACTGGAGCCCCCCCACTAATTGTCGCGCTGAGCGATCCTTATGGGCCAACGCTTGCACAGAAGTTCGATTATATCGTCGTCTCGCCTGATACCCGGCCTACAGCAAAGAAGATTAACGTGCTGAGATCACAGCGCGGACTCCCCCCGATAACGATTGTATGTGTCGATTTCGTGCTGGCGCAAGATGGAAAACCGATATCCTCAACCCGGATTCACAATGGTGAAATCGATGAGCACGGGGTGCTTTTATGAAAGTTGCTGTCGGGTCTAACAACCCGGTCAAGAAACAGGCGGTCCATAACACGTTCTCGAAGGTTTTTGGAGAGGTTGAGGTTATTATGCGACGCGTTGATTCAGGCGTGCCATCACAGCCGAGAGGTGATGCAGTTGTAGCTGGCGCCCGCCAACGCGCAGAGCGAGTTCGAGCGTGTGTTTCAAACATGGACTTTGGCGTCGGCATTGAATCTGGTCTCTTTGACGTTTTTGGCGTAGAACTTGACATTCAGGTGTGTTCAGTCTTTGATGGGGCGCGGCACACGATCGGTACCTCTCCCGGATTCACCTACCCGATCAGCGTGCTCAATCAAATTACAGCAGGACGAGAAGTCGGCCACATTATGGAGCTGCTTTCCGGAATAAAGCGCATAGGACAAAAGAGTGGTGCAGTCGGCTATTTATCAAAGGGACTGATCGATAGGACGTACTTCACAGAGCTCTGCGTTATTATGGCGCTCATCCCAAGAATGAATAGCGAGCTCTATGGATTATAACAAGCTAATGGACTATCCTAGTGCCTACTCTTTTGCCCGCGACAACATCAAGCAAAATTTGAGGTTCACGTCCGTCGACGACGACCGCTGATATCTTAGAGCGTTCGATAATCTTCGCGGCAATCGGGTCGATTACGGTCTTTACCCCGGCCTTCATCTCGTCAGACATGACTATTTTGACGAGCTCGCCAGTTTTGACTTCATCCAGTTTCTTTGCATCCTTGTTAACATAGGGATCAGCGGTGTAGACGCCATCAACTGATGTAGCTATCACAAGAAGATCAGTCTGTATATATTCAGAGAGTATCGCTGATACAGCGTCTGTTGTCTGTCCAGGAGCCACACCCCCCATCACGACTACTTTGTGTGAGGTCATCGCCGTTTCAGCTTCCCGGTAATCGTGCGGGATATCCTGAAATGCCGCACTTGACAACGCCGATACAAGCAGCTGGGCATTGACGCGCGAAAGGGCAATGCCAATAAGATCGCATACCGCTTCGCTCGCCCCCAAGGAGCGGGCAGCTTGAATGTAATCTCGCGCGGCCTTTCCCCCCCCGGTCACAACAAGTACGGTGTTTTCTTTGGTCAGCTCCTTGATCACGTTAGCATACTCTACAAATTTCTCCTGCGAGAGCGTTGGAGCAATAACTGACCCGCCGACTGAAATTACTACTTTCATCAGCTTATCAATACTAAAAAAAGATTATAAGTGTATTCCCT
>PMYA01000138.1 GCA_003170935.1 Methanobacteriota archaeon | reverse complement strand
TTTGAAAACAGACAGGAAGTGACGATGCGCATAACCGAACTCGTTGAGCGTCTGCGGAAACTCGGCATTGATATCCCAAAAAGTACGATTAAAAGATGGGCATTTACGGATAGTATCATCCCGAAACCAATCACACCAAAACTTAGAGGTAGTGGCCATGAGTCGAACTGGCCGCCGAGGACGGTCAAAGAGATAGCTGCGGTGTGGGCTGTGCGGCATCTCGCGAAGCTAAGCCCAGAGAAGATTCGTGAAATAGGGCAGATCGCCCAACGCTTTTTTGCTTCCCCAGAAGTGAGTTATGAATTACCCCATAATATTAGAATCACTACTCCAAACCCCTCGTTCGTCTACGATTACCGGGCGTTAACGCCGAAAGTAGTCGATGACGCTAACCTCAATGGCTTGGTGATAACGTGGATTGCCGCAAGAGAGAAAGTCCGACGAGGCATGAAGATTCCCTCCGCCGCGAAGGTGTTTTTCTACTGGTACTCACTCACCATTCCGGGCAAGAGAGGAATCGACTTAGAACTGAAGAATGCCGCAGCGGAATTGGCGATGCGCCCTAATGGGATCGTGGAGTCGAAAAAAGTTCCTGACTGGCATATAACGGGAATAATACCACAACTGTCAAATTTTCCGTGGGCCACAGAACTCGTGCTAGGTGGTATCGATTGCATAGCATCGAAGTCGGATCATGACGAACTCCTCGTTTTTCTTGATGGCACCGATAGCCGGAAAAAAGCGCTTTATGCCCCGTTTGGTTACTATAGCCCAACCGCATCATATGGCCCAGATGATGCACCTCTGGATTAGACCGGTTACGCATCTGTATGCAAGATCGAAGCTTAGTGCCGCTTAAAAAAAGAGTGAGGCACCCATAGCCTATGCCAAAGATCAAAGATTTGTCACCTGATCACAGTGCTACCATCCTTGAGATAATCAATGACTCTGCGACGGCTTACAAAGGCGTCATTCCGGCTGATCGATGGACTGAGCCGTACATTTCAGCGAAAATGAACTCGCCGGTGAAACAAGACGGTTTCTTGCTAGGCATCGCGGGGATTCAAAAAGTCAGCGAGGGTGCTTGCACCCCCCCAAAGCAACATTTTGTCAAACTGTTCGGGCTATCTATTGGAGGCCCACTTCTAGCCGGATGCGGCTGAGAGATTGTCGTTTTGTCTACTGGTTTTTTCGCACTACCGTGCTGCGATGAATCCTGTTCAAAATCGCAACCGTTATTGCCGATAATTCACCTTTTCGGCAATTAGTGCACATATGAAGAATATCACCGACTATCTCGAAAAGGAGCAGGTCGATCTGGTACTCGAAGCAGCGCACCAGTGCAGTCAGCGGGACTACCTCATGCTGCGGGTGCTATGGCGCACCGGGGTGCGGGTCAATGAATTGCTCAACATCAGGCCTAGTGACATTGAAGCTCACAACAGTGTAGTGAATATAACAAAGGCGAAAGGAGGGAAGCAGCGGAGGGTTCATTTGGACGCTGAGACGATCAAAATGCTCTCCGAATACATTTGGACACAAAAACTCCCTGCTGATCGACCCATATTTGCCCTCAAACAACGACAGGTGCGGAACATCGTGAAGCGTTATGGTTCAATGATTGGGAAAGATGTCCATCCCCATACCTTCCGGCACTCATATGCGATTCACTGTGTGCGAAACGGATGGGACATACGACGACTGCAACAGGTGCTGGGGCATTCGAGTTTGAATGTGACCGCGATCTATCTGCAGTTCAACGACCAAGATATCAAAGAGCTGTATGATAGGACGCCGTTCTAGCAACTCGACAAGATTTATCCCCCATCTCTGGATTGCAATCGCAATTCCACGATTATAGGGGACCATTCACCGCAATAAGCCATCTTTATTTTTGTCAACAATAAACGAACGGTTTCGGTGGTGGACCAAAGGAGAAAAAAGAAGAAAAAGGAAGCGCGAACGCTCCCTAAGCTTGTCACGACAGGTTAGGTCACACGCTGATACATCGCAATCAAGCTGTGTGATACGCGATGGGGTGCGCGACTTGCGCTGCACGCATACTACATTCTGACGGCCCGATGGTTCACGCTGGTACCCACGTGAGTATTCCAAGATAAATTAGCTTAGAAGTGAGTGTTGCGCCATAAATGTTGTAGTATGCGGCTCCAGAGGAATCGGCTTTGTATTGAAACACCTCGCTCCCAGTCCTATCCTTGCCTGCTACCACTATGACATGAATCTTTACCAATGCGCCATTCGGCACACCAAGATCAGATAAATACACGTGCCTGTATCCGTCTATCGCTATCCCGCTTGTATGACCAGACTCATGCCACGTGACGCCACCATCTGTGCTATAATCACACGCTACCTTGGCTACGAACCCGCCAAGATTTTCAAAAACAAATCCATTAATCTGCGTGTAGCCGCTGCCAAGAGGCGTCTCCGTCACCCAGAACTGCGCCGACTGCAAGTCCTTCACGTCGGCGACGGGAAAAGTCCCGTACATGACGAGCGTGCCCTTCGTGGTGGTGCTCGCGGTGCCGAGCGTGCGCATATCTCCCGACACGGTATACCCGAACGTGTACTTCGTGTTGGGCGTCAGTCCGTACGCGACGAGGGCGTAGGTCGGTGCCTTCGCGTTTGCCGTGTTGACGACGACCTGCCCGACCACCTTGCCGTTATACGTCACGCCGAAGTAATAGGTCGGCGTGTGGCCGAGCTGTGTTGCCGATACCGTGGTGGTCGCTCCGACGGTTGCGATCATTACGAGGCAGAGCGCTGCTGCGATCAGTTGTATTCGTTTCATAGTTTTTACCCCAGTCTATTTAGCAGCTGCAGCATCGCAGCCACCAGTTTGAAAAGCTGGTTATTATAACACGCGCCCTTAAGTTAAGAGTTGCTGTGATTCTATCCTACAAGGCGTCACGTGCGTTGGATCTGATATTTACCAAAACAAGAGGCTCTCGAAGGGTAAATTCGGCATGAAAAACTAAAGGGTTAAAGCGTTTTTGGCTATCTAAAAAAGAACGAGGGGGCATTTAACGCTGAATGCCCGTCTTCTTACTCCACGCGGCAGGGGCTTACGGAAGTCCTTTTATTATTGCTAATCCTTCAGCTTCCGAAAATGCCTTCAAGGTCTGTATGCTTGCCGTTCCGCGGCTCCCGATAACGAGCACCGCTTTCGCCAATGCCTCGTCGCTCGGAGCCTCAGCAATTCCGACCATATCATACTTTCCAAAGACAAAGTAGATTTCATTAAGGTTTCCACCGACGGACTTTAAATTATTCCGAGCGAGTTCTACTCGTTGTGGTGAATCTTTCAACGTCTCGATCCCCTTTTGCGTCCATTTAATAAGCAAAACGTAACTTGGCATTTTGTTTGCCACCTCCTTTTTAGCGTTTAATGCTGTATCGCACGGCGTTAAGGTTTGCCCTGTTATTGTAGACCACCTCAATACCACTTCCACACCGCTCTTCGTCAATCATTATTCAAGCGACCCTTCTTTCAATACTCTATGAACAATGATTGTAACCAAGTCGATGAGCTCCTACGACAGCTGGCAGATTACAAAAACGATTACGCGGACATGGCCGCCGAACAACTTTTACGGAAGTGCTCGACCAGTTGGGATTCTTACCGCTACCTGCTTGACCGCGTGCACGATGTTTGGCTCCCGGATAGTGCTAGGCAACAGGTGCTTGGCCATTCGAGTTTAAATGTGACGGCGGTGTATTTGCAGTCAATGATCGGGATATAAAAGAGTTGTATGATAAGACACCCTTTTAGACCCCCCCTGGCGACAGCAGTTCAATTTCGGTGAGAAGTGTGAGCTCATTCGTCAGTTTTCGGTCGATCTATCCCTCTAAGCTTTCTGTGACTGCCCACGTGCGAATCAAAACTCACTAGTTAAATTGTTTAGTCCTCGTGAACGATGTAGTCTTTAGATCGCTGCCAACTTCCTAGAAGCAAATCCTTTTTATCAGATACGCAATCACCGTTTGTTAGACAATGCAGATAACTTGGCAAGAAATTAATGAGCGTGCCGTTTCGTTCGTTCACGAGTGGAAAGATGCGAAAGATGAGAAGGCCGAGGCTCAGACCTTTTGGAATCAGTTTTTTTATGTGTTCGGGATGCCGCTACGTAGGGTTGCGGTCTTTGAGAAGCATGTCAAGCTTTCAGGCAACCAGCAGCAAGGATTCGTTGACCTTTTTTGGAAAGGGACGCTAATCGCGGAACATAAAAGCCGCGGTAAGAGCTTGGACGCAGCTTACAAGCAAGTACTTTACTATATGAGCGGTATCATCGACGAAGAGCTCCCTCGTTATATCATACTCTCGGACTTTCAGCGCTTCCGGTTGTATGACCTTGATGAGGGTGAAGAATGGTCGTTTGAACTAACCGAGCTACCTCGGCGTATCCACCTCTTTGACTTTATGACAGGGGTTATTCGTCATAGATATCCAGACGTGGATATAGTCAACATTAAAGCGGCTGAGTTAATGGGCCGGCTGCACGATGCTCTTAAGGCGAATGGCTATGTCGGACACGCGCTTGAGCTCCTCCTAGTCCGCTTCATGTTTTGTCTATTTGCCGATGATACGGCCATATTTGAAAAGGGACATTTTGCTTATTATGTTGAGGAGCGTACCCGTGAGGACGGTGCGGACGTTGGCGCACACTTTCGTATATCTTTCAGCTGCTGAACACGCCAGAAGCTGAACGTCCATCCAACCTTGATGAAGACGCCGCGAAATTTCCCTATATTGACGGTTCGCTATTTGACGAGCCGCTCCCTATTGCGACGTTTGACTCCAAAACGCGGGACATACTGCTCAAATGCTGCTACTTCGATTGGGCTAAGGTATCGCCCGCCATATTCGGGTCACTGTTTCAAGCCGTCGTTGAACTTCAAGAGCGGAGAGATTTTGGGGTTCATTACACCTCGGAAAAAAACATACTCAAGGTCATTAAACCGCTTTTTTTGGATGAACTCTATGCGGAGTTTGAAGCAAAGAAGCGTAACAAGCGTTTATTAAACGAACTACTTAGTAAAATCGGGTCTATGAAATTCTTAGACCCCGCCTGCGGATGTGGCTCTTTTCTCGTCGTAGCCTATAAGGAGTTAAGAAAGCTTGAGCTG
>PMYA01000126.1:17919-44027 GCA_003170935.1 Methanobacteriota archaeon | reverse complement strand
CAGCTTGACGAACGAGTTCTTGGGCCCGTAGCCGGGCCCCGCGCGCACAAATGACGCTCAAATACTCGATGAATTTGTCGTGCCTACATGATGGACGGCTTTGAAGCCGCTGCAAGTATTGTTCAATCTCATCCACGAGCGGTCGCAACTTAGGGCTTCGAGAGAGGCAAGCCAAAATTGCGGTGCATCGAATCGGTCGGCCGTGATAAGCGAGGTACCGACACACGTGCCAGAGCGCGCGATTGAGAGACACACAAGTGCCGTCTCTACATCTATACTCATCGATAAATCCCTCAGAAAGGAGGCCCCCCCTCAGCCCTTCGCTGATGCTCTCCGGATTGCTTAACAAATACGTAAGGGCCTCCTGTTCTATCTGGGTCTCGACGTAGCCACTTTGGCGACCCAATTCTTCACGCGGCTCGGAAGGATAGTACTCACAGTCCCAGCCAGTGCACGCCCCACGTTCTCGGAGTTCCTTGCTGGACCAAACGTCCTCACAGCTCCAATGGTTCATCTTTGGATAATTTCGAGCCCGTGAAAGGCATTCCTCAAACTGCTTTAACTCGCTTCCCCCCGCACACCAGCATTTAAGGAGTCGGAGTGCTTCAGCATCGTTTTTGCCATTTTTGTTCCTTGCACGTCGTTCAGCCCTTTCGCCACCACATATCGTGCGAGGAGTGTGCGCGCCTTGTCGCATCTCATATCAGAAGGCACACCGTGACGCAAAAGATGACGAACACATGGCGGATGACGAACTCTGTCGCGAAAAGACTGCTGAAGCTGAAGTTCCTTCTCTTCACTGGACACGTCTCTCACATCCTCAACCCCTACCTTCCCTCAAGCAGTTATGCACCAACTGCGGTTAGGACGAATCATCTCATATTTTGTCGAGTTACCCAGGTTCTTCCTCCCTTTGACGTGTCGTATAGCTTACCTAAGCGATCAGCGAAAGTATCCGCCTAATAGAGAAGACTGTATTTTTCCACTATTTGACCGCTGATGTAAACCGTCGAACGTTCTTCTGATGCTCACTTTTGCATCTTCGGCGGTAGAACACGCCGGCCCCTCCATATCATTAATACCAGATGCCCTTTTGGGAAAACGCGTGCGCCATACGACTTACTCAAGGTACATCCGTGTGAAAGTGCCGGAACAGCGAAAATGAAATTATTTAAATAAGCACGAACCCCTAAAACAACGTGGTCTAATGCGGGAGCCCAACGACAGTCCAGCCCAACGCGGGAGAAGTGAACAAGACGAGTCAGTCCTCGGTTTTTCAGATCTAGCGAGCTTGCCTGCTTTCATCTACCTCCTCTTTTTTCTTTTTGTACTGGTCGTATTTAGCGCCAATCCGTTCGAGCCCCAAGTGTTTGGATTCTACAAACTCTCCGTCTTCTTTCAAGTCATCGCTTTTTTCAGCATCTTTTTTGTGCCAACATTGTTGATTTACTTCGCTCTCGATCTTACTAAGAACACTGCTCATTCGTGCATCGTGTTGGGGTATCCGCTGCTCGTGCTCGGTGGGGTGGCCATTCTCAATGTCGCAGATTTACCCCTTCTGGCAGCGCTAAGTGGATTGGTCCTCTTTGCCTTCTACTTCTTCTTAGGGTTGAGCCGTTCGGCCACCGAACGACAGCGACGCACACTACAGCCTGTTGTGCGCCCCACCCCTCTTACGCAAGCGCGCCCTCAGATGCCACCACAACAACGGCCTCAGGACGGGCTTACTGCTGTTCAGAGACAGCAAACGTCACGATATGCGCCGCCACCTAGCCGTCCTCAAGAATTTAGAAGAGATGCCCGGCCCCAACATGGAAGCTCCGACGGATTTATTTCGAGGCTCGATCGGTTTCTAGACCGATACGACTATGTTGAAGGAGAGGCAGTGAGGAAGGGTTCAAGACGCGATGTGAAATCGCCAAGGGATAGGCGACGACAATAACGATAAGTCCAGCAATTGGCTGCTCCCTTAGCTTATGATACAATCGCCACCATGATAATGCGATGGATAATCTCCATTATAGGGAGCATCATCCCAGGCCGGGGGACACCTATAGGGGTCTTTTGCCACACCAAGGACGCAAAAATCAGCCAATATGAAGAGACAAACGTGGCAAATCCTACCAAGATCGCAAGCTCTTTTAGTCCTCTCCTGTAGCCAACGAAGTACGGCACAAAGAGAACCATGAGGGCTGCGGTGATGACTCCGATGGTCCCTATAAACGGGAAACTCAATGAGCTGATCAAGGCACTGATCTTTTGAGCGAATAACGTTGTGTACGCAAGCGCTAAACCTGCGAATATGATCCAAGCGGCGGCGAATGTACGCTCTATGTGCGCTACATACACGAGAACTTCACGGATGCTTGCGAGCGTNNGGGCATATCTGGAAGACCGAGAGCGTTACCGGCATGTTGACGTAGAACAGCACGTGGTAAAGATGCTGTGGCCAGTTAGCACTGTTTTGTACGTTCCACTCGCTAAAAAAGAGCGCCGGAAGTCGTTCAATCGTGGCGAAGAGCGCTGAGCTGGCATTCCCTGCGGCGATGGAGGTCTGCTGAGCGATTTCTTGGTGGGCACTTAGGTAGACAGGTGACAAGAATGGGTTGCCAAACAGCAGGTAGTTGTTAATGAAGTACGGGATCATCGCAAGCGTGACCGTCACCGCAGCCGTAATCAATGCTTTAATTCGCCCCTCTGAAGTCAGTAAATCCGTCAAAACGATGGCGATGAGGAGTGGAATGGCATCAAATAACCGAACCCAAAAACTAAGGCCAACTAGGACGTACGAAAGGTAGCGATAACGCGTTTTTCCGTCAAGAAGATACGTGTAGAGGCTCCAAATACTCGCTACGATCAGCAACACCGACGCTGTATGATCCTTCGCTGAAACTGCCCAGAACGTGATTGGCGTGGCAACGAGTATATAAGCTGCCCCGAACGCAGCGATGCGACTGTCAGCAAAGTACCTCGCAAAGATACGCAGTGAAAGGACGACGATGACTGACGTTGCAAGGATATTGAACAGCTGGATAGCCATAAGAGCGCCCCACTGATCGAACTCAAGCGGTGGCAGCTTCGTCGCAAAGTAGCAGTTGATGATCAGCAAGACAAGCCCGCCAAATACGCCGAGGTCGCGGCCGAGTCGCGCCTTACCCCAATGCCTTCCTAAAAACCAGCTTACCATGAATATGCTAAACGACCAGAGACAACTGAAGAAGAGCCTGATTCCAACGGTAGCACTGATGATGTACAAGAGGGCGTAAAACGGCGCTGCAAAGACAGCGAGCGCGTGCGTATAGAACGCGTACACGTGGCCTTGATAGGTAAATGCAAGTAGTGGCCCCGACGCTCCGAAACTCAGACCTTCGTAAAGCCTCGTCGGCGTCATCTCTAACGAAAGAACCCCGTGTCCGAGATTGATGAGCTGTGCCGCGAGCGTAACCTCATCGTTGATAAAGATGTTTACGTTCCAGAGCGCTATACAAAAAGCGAGGGAAGCAAAGAAGAATACCACAGACAGATCGTCAGACAAGATGTATCTGCAGAATGCCCGAAGCTTGTTTAGGTTCATCACTTACATAGGCGGCATCGTAGCCTCTCGCTCCATGATCGTTTCATAGACCTTGATATACCCCTCTACCATGCGATCTACATCGAAGAACTCGGCGCGCCTTCTGCAGTTCTGTCTTCTAATGCTTTGAATGAGGCCCACCTTATTGATAGCGTCGGGGATGCTCTCAACGATGAATCCTGTCTCGCCATTGATAAGTATCTCTGGCACGCTTCCTTTGTTTGTCGCAATAACAGGCGTGCCACAGGCGAGAGACTCAACAAGTGTAAGGCCGAACGGTTCCGCAAACGAAATCAGGTGCAAGCTACAATAAGCCCGCTTGAAAAGCTCCTTCCTTGTTTCTTCGTTCACCATGCCGAGATATTGTATCTGCTCCCCATCAATCTCAGGCTTAACGCACTTCTCGAAGTAGGCACGATGTTCGCTCGCAACGAGTCCGGCGATCTTAAGAGTCATACCCGTTTCCTTTGCCACCTCGATAGCGCGATGAGTGCCCTTTTCATAAGATATGCGCCCGAAGAAGAGGAGATAATCACCTGGAGCGTCGCTATAGTCAAAGGAGTCGACTGCGATGCCATTGTACACAGTGGCGACATAGTTTAGCCCTTCAGCTCGGTCGCTATCGCTGATAGACACGAAATAATTGTCCCGGTATTTCCTGTATACAGGAAGAATCCGTTCCGAAGAGAATCCGTGAATGGTCGTTAGAATGGGGGTGCTTGTGAGTCTCGAAAACGTCAACGGATAGAAATCATAGTGGCTGTGAAGAATGTCGAATTCGCGCGCTTTTTCAAAAGCGTTCGAGATATGGAGCCACTGACAGACGCCAGCGTCAAGTGATTCGTCTTCATAGAAGCCGTGCGGGCACACCCATTCAAGCTTCGCATTCGTTATAGAATCACCGGTCGCAAAGAGGGTAACGTCGTAACCTCGTTCGACTAAACCCTCAGTGAGGTGATGCACGACCGTTTCCCAAGGCCCATAGTGGCGTGGTGGGGTCCTCCACGAAATGGTCCCCAAGATTCCAATCTTCAATCGATCATTCCCTGCACATTACGTTTGGCCTACAGCTACCCCCCAAAAACGAACGTATACTACGTGCTCAACACATTCAGCGTAGCTTCAGCGCGTTTGCGTCACTCTGAAGCACCCCTGCGCTGTCAGTGCGCTCCCATGGTAGATCAAGATCAGCGCGACCAAAATGTCCATAAGCAGCAACTTGTCGATAGATCGGCCGTCTAAGTCGAAAAGTATTGATGATCCATCCCGGGGTGAGTGCGAAACGCCGCATTATAATCTCAGAGATGGTCGCTTCGGGTATGTGCGCTGTGCCAAACGTGTTGACGCAAATCGCGAGCGGCTGCGCTACGCCGATTGCATAAGAGACTTGAATCTCGCACTTATCAGCAAGTCCTGCCGCGACTACGTTTTTTGCGATATACCTCGCTGCGTAAGCCGCTGACCGATCGACCTTTGTCGGGTCCTTTCCTGAAAAAGAACCCCCTCCATGTCGTGCCATCCCTCCGTACGTGTCAACTATGATTTTTCGTCCTGACATGCCGGCATCACCCTTAGGGCCGCCAATGACAAACCGACCTGTCGGGTTAACCAACACCTTCGTGTTGTCGTCCATCATAGAAGGGGGGATTACGACGTCGATTACCTTTGCCCGAATGTCACGTTCAATGGTGTCAAGCGCGACATCAGCAGTGTGTTGCGAAGAGACAATGACCGTGTCGACGCGTGCTGGAGCGTCGTTAACATATTCTACCGTAACCTGAGTCTTTCCGTCAGGTCCGAGGTAACTTATATCTCCGGACTTCCTAACCTCAGTAAGCCGCAACGCAAGCTTGTTCGCGAGCGAAATAGGCATCGGCATAAGCTCCGGTGTCTCGTTTGTCGCGTAGCCGAACACCATGCCCTGATCACCGGCGCCAAGCTCCGCGTCCTCGGGGACAGAGGAAAGCGAGGGCTGACGCTCATCGTCTACAGCGTCCTCGCTCACAGACGTAATCCGACACTCAAGTGACTTGTTGACGCCTTGGGCAATGTCGGGCGATTGTTCCTTGATTGACACCACTATGCCGCAGTTATCTGAATCGAACCCAAATCGTGAATCGACGTAGCCTATGTCACGGATCGTGTCCCGCACCACGCTTGGTATATCGACGCTACACGTTGTGGTAATCTCTCCGATCACCACGGCAAGCCCCGTCGTCACCGCCACTTCGCATGCTACGCGAGCATTCCGAGGATCGTGCTCGATAATCGAGTCCAGTATCGCATCTGCTATCTGATCACAAACCTTGTCTGGGTGCCCTTCTGTGACCGATTCAGAGGTGAATAAAAAGCTATTTTTAGACATTGTATCTCGATTCGCTCCCTATTGACAACCTTTTTACGGGTTGGCTTTATTATTAGTACCTATATAAATCGTATGGTTACGGGACCTCAATCACGATACACGAGAGATTTTACGATGAAGAATATAATAAAGGACATAAACCTCGCTGATGAAGGTGAAAAAAGGATTGAATGGGCGCGCAGGCATATGCCTGTTCTTGAAAGGATTAAGACTGAGTTTGTGCGTGACACACCACTCAAAGGGATTAACATCATAGCGTGTCTGCACGTAACGGTCGAGACGGCAAACCTCATTCGTACGTTACAAGCCGGAGGGGCAAATGTTGCGCTTACCGGCTCAAATCCCCTCAGCACACAAGATGACGTCGCGGCCGCCCTTGCAAAAAGCGGGATTGTAGTCTGCGCCTTTCGAGGTGAAAGTGATGACGAGTACTACACTTGTATGGAGGAGGCACTGAAGATCGAGCCGCAGGTCACACTTGACGACGGTGCGGACGTCATCGCCACGGTTCATGGTGATCACAAAGAATACCTAAGCGCGATAATGGGTGGCTGTGAGGAAACGACGACAGGCGTGGTCAGGCTGAGGGCAATGGCGGCAGAAGGCGCCCTTAAATATCCTGTCATAGCTGTAAACGACGCAGAAACCAAGATGATGTTTGACAATAGGTACGGCACTGGACAGAGCACGCTTCACGGCATTATGAACGCAACGAATTTCCTATTTGCTGGAAAAACCGTCGTCATTGTGGGTTATGGATGGTGCGGCAGAGGCGTCGCAGCGCGTGCGAAAGGTCTTGGTGCGAACGTGGTGGTTATCGAGGTCGAGCCGCGAAAGGCCCTTGAAGCAGCCATGGACGGCTTTAGAGTGATGTCGATGCTCGAGGCAGCGCGGATCGGGGACCTTTTTATTACAGTGACTGGGGACGTCTCCGTCATTCGAGGAGAACACTTTGCGGTCATGAAAGACCAAGCCATCGTGTGCAATTCAGGGCACTTCAACGTGGAACTCGACTTAGAGGAGCTCAAGGAGATGGCTACTGGCATGGCGAACGTCAAAGAGAACGTGGACGAGTATCGAATGGCTGATGGCAGGACGCTTTATGTGCTTGCGGAAGGGCGTCTAATAAACCTCTCGGCAGCCTTCGGGCACCCCCCAGAAGTTATGGACATGAGTTTTGCTAATCAGGCACTGTGTGTCAGATACATCGTCGAGAATCACGCACGTCTAAATAGTGCCGTGCACCCCGTACCAACTGCTATCGACACGCGAGTCGCTGCTCTCAAACTAGGGGCAATCGGCATTGACATCGAGCAACTCACCGCGGAGCAAGACGCGTACCTCCACTCGTGGACAGTCGGAACGTAGGCCTGTTCGTGTGGGCTTGTCGCGGCACATAACAGAAGCGCTTAAGGAATGGTAAACAATGACGGCGATCGACGATTATATCAAAGAAGTGTTTGGACGTGACGCAAGCGTCATACAGGTCAGTGAACTTGGGCAGCCAGCGGCTGAGCTCAAAGGCTTTGGTTATGGAAAGCCCTACCAGATCACATTTTCATTGGACGGCGTCCTCAAGTCCGTCGTGCTGTCGTCGATGCGACGAGAGGGCGGTTTTGGTCACGATCACTTTTCCGACCGGGCTCAGATACTCATCTGGCAGCACGCTACGTTTGGCTTATTGCCCCGGCACGTGCGCGCTTTCGACGTAGGCTATTTTACGCGTGAGGGTCGAATGCGGTCTTCTCGCGACGCAGACGAGTATTTCATCCTTATGGACTTAGTCGACGGGACTGAATACTTCTACGACCTCGACCGCGTTAAGGATGAAGGGACGCTCACCGAGCTTGACGTCGCTCGCGCTCAGGCACTTTCAGATTATCTCGCAGAGATTCACGCCGTAAGACAGGTTAACCCCGTCATTTACACGCGCCGCATTCGCGATCTAGTAGGTCACGGGGAACTTATTATGGGCCTGATTGATAGTTATCCTCAAACGTTCGACGTGTTTTCGCAAGATGACTTCCGTCTTCTCGAAAAACGATGCATAGACTGGCGGTATGCGCTAAAGAATCGCACAGATCGGCTTTGTATGGTGCACGGTGACTATCACCCATGGAATATCATGTTCAGAGACGGCACCGATTTTACGGTTCTCGACAGGAGCCGCGGAGAATTTGGTGAAGCGGCTGACGACGTCACGTCGTTGAGTATGAACTACCTTTTCTATTCAATTCAAAAGTATGGGAAGCTGGCAAAGGAGTTCAAGACGCTTTTTGAAAGATTCCTAAGCAACTACCTCGACAAGACGCAGGATCATGAACTGCTCGAAGTTATACAGCCATTCTATGGGTTCAGGGGGCTTGTGGTCGCAAGCCCGATATGGTATCCGCACATCGATCTACAGGTGCGGCAGCGGCTATTCAACTTCGTAAGGAATGTGCTGGAAGTTGAGACATTCGACTACCGAAACGTAAACGAGCTCCTTAAAGATTGAAGAAAGGAGAGGAGTGACACTTAGATATGGCTTGGGCGATCTGGATCACAGGACTGCCAGGGAGCGGCAAAACCTCTGTGGTTAGGGAGGTTGCAGCCAAGCTCAAAGGTAAGAAGCTGCGGACGCTCCAACTTGACGAGATTCGCACGATCGTCACACCTCATCCGACGTATTCTGAGCAAGAGCGCGACATCTTGTACGCATTTCTCGCTTATACGGCAAAGGCGCTCACAGAATGCGGTGTAAATGTCATAATCGACGCGACTGCAAACCGAAAACGTTATCGGGATCTCGCCCGACGACTAATACCGCGCTTTTTTGAAATATATGTCAGCTGTTCACTCGAAACGTGCAAGCGACGAGAGGCCCATCGTATCACAGAGTTCACGCCACGGGGGATCTACGAAAAATCGAAGACACCTGAGGCTGCGGTTCCTGGCGTAAATGTACCCTACGAGATGACTGAAAACCCCGAGTTGACAATAGACAGCGAGAGCGTTGGGCCAACAGAGGCAGCCGAGATTATCGTTCAAGAGATTAGGCGGCGTTTCAATGGAACTTGAAGATGTGACCACTTTAGCTACACGGGCGATGGAATCCGTGCTTGCTTTCGTCAGAACTGATGGAGACTTCTCGGCGATAACAAAGTACAAGGAGCGCGATGTGACGAGGAGGTTCGACCTCGTTGCAGAGCAGAGCCTGCAAGACGAATTGTTTGAAAGGGGCGTTAGCGCGCGCATTGTCTCAGAAGAACGCGGCGACCGAATTATCGGCGACGACCCGAGCTGCACGTTCGTGTTTGATCCGATCGACGGATCGACCAATCTCGCGATCGGCTTTCCTTACTTTTGCTCGTCGCTTGCATATGCGCCAAAAATCGACGACGTTTTGCTTAGTGACATCAGTATAGGCGCGGTCGTAACAAATTCGCTAGATCTGTATGCGGCTGAAAGGAACCATGGAGCCCGCCTCAATCAAACGCCGATTGTAACACGGAAAGTACCGCGCTATAAGCCTGTTGTTGCCGGATACGCCTATGGCGTGTCGCACATTCCGCGCGGACTTATCGAGTTCGAAAAGAGTGCTAAGGTGCGGATTTTCGGGAGTATTGCATACGATATTTGCCAAGTCGCCGCCGGAACGCTCGACGCAGTTATCGACACCCGAAACCGCCTCAGCAGTTATGACATCGCCGCTGCGCAACTTATCTTGCAGGAGTCGAACGGAATCATAACAACGGGTGACGGCAACCTATTCGATGCCCCCGTAACCGCTTCAAATCTATCACTTCTGTGTTCTACAAACCGAACGATTCACGACAGCATTGTTGATAAGTTACGACAATTCGAAGCGTAAGTGAGCAGAAAAACTAATAGCGCATCTTAGCTTGCGAAGCACCTGATGGGCACCGAAACAGCTGATAGAGCTTGTACACTACGCCTTTTCGATACAACTCCACATCTTGAAAAAATCGGTTCTGCTCATTTGGAGCTCATGAATGATGCCGTGCAGCAATCCTGTGGGAAGCTGGCGATGTGCGTGAATCGGTATTGTAGTTGCTCGTCCGTCCTCGGCGACTAAACGAACGTGTGATCCTCGCGTTCGAGTGACGCGAAAACCGATAGATTCCAAGAACTTTACTAGCTCGCTCCCGCTGATCAAGGGGAACTTTTCGGCGCTTGCTGCAATAGCGCTTGTTTGCTCACACCTCGACTTCAACTTCAGATCTTTCTCCCCTCCTCAAGCTCTTCCTCACAGAGCTGAATGCACTCCTTAATGTTATCGAAGGCCTCTTCAATTGTGTTACCGTAGGAGTGACAGCCTTTCAAGGACGGGCACGACGCGATGAAATAACCACCCTCATCTTTCCGAATTACTATTTGACGCTCCCCCAAGAATTGTCCCCTACTGGGCTTCCTTCTTATGTATATGAATATATGGACCGTTGATTGGCGTTTCCGTGAGCAAATAGACCTACGTTAGGCCGCGTCAATAGAATGGCAGCGTTAGATTACGGCGCCTTCGTAGAGATTTTATGGTCGAGTGTTGACAGAAAGAGGGGCCGGACAAAGACTTAAGTCGGCAAACACTCGTTTGTAATGTGTCTAAGCAAATTGGCCAACGGCGTTTTTTGCACCATTCAAAGGTGGGGACGTCCAATCGTGTTGAGTGAAGGACAAGACAATCGAAAACTCAAGAGGGTCGGCGAGGGCCTCAGGTCTCGCGTGACTTTAACAAGCGATGTCGCTTACAAACAAAGCGCGAATTCCTCTCAGTTTATCCCTGCGCTGTTTTACACTCAGGGCCAGAATGACTATACACAAGCCCTCGAACTCAAGCGAGCTCTGATTAAAGAGCATGAAGGGGATGTGCTCGAAGAAATAATCCCAGGTAGCGAGCTCGTGAACGAGCGAGGGACGTGTTACCGTATAGAGTCGTTAGAGAAGGTAAGGTTACAGACGATATGCTCAAATAAAGCCAAGGAGAGCTTAATATCAGATTTTAAACTCCTTTTTGGCGTTAGAGAGGCTACCGAGAACGCCTTGAAGGACGGTGGCTATCGTACTATCGAAGATCTCGTTGAGCACAACCGCTTTGGGGAGCAGGCACGTCGTTTCCTAGAACTTATCGAAGCACTCGATACGGGCGAGATAATCGAGTGGATAGGAGAGCGGTTCTCAAAATCGCATCCGCTTGCATTACATACCTCGGGCTTTCACACACCGGACGAGTTGCTCTTTGTTGACATCGAGACGTTGGGGCTTTTCTCCAGTCCGATCATAATTATAGGGCTGGCTAAATCGATCGGCGAGACCCTAAACGTGTACCAATATGTTCTCAGGGACGTGCACGAAGAGCCCGCTGCGCTAGCTGCGTTTCTTTCTCACGTCGACGCACATTGTGCGCTCGTCACGTACAACGGGCGAACTTTTGACGTGCCATACCTTGAGCAACGTCTCGCTTACTACCAGATACACGGCGATTTGCACAGAGCGCACTTCGACGCGCTCCACTTCGCACGGAGAAAGTGGCATGGGGTGATGCCCGACTTTAGGCTATTCACTATCCAGAAGCATCTTCTCGGCGCTCGCGAAACCGACATTCCTGGCGCCTTAGTTCCTGAGTTCTATGAGACGTACCTACGGACGCAAAATATCGGGCCCTTGCTAGCCGTGATTGAGCATAATCGACAGGATCTCGTCGCGCTGGCGCACATTTTTTCCAAGCTGTGCGAGGGATAAGCACGTCTGTCAAAGCCGTTCTCCGAATCCTACAGAGCGATCCGGCATACTTCAACAAAGTCGAGCATATCGAAGTGTTGCCCGCCAGAGAACCAGTTTACGGTGAGGCCAGCGATATTGAATCAAAAGTCGAAGCGTATCTGCAGCGCAAGACAATTCGGTTGTATCAGCACCAAAGCGATGCTCGTAAGGCGCTACGTGCAGGCAAAAACGTCGTCATCACCACCCCCACAGCGTCCGGTAAGACACTCGCCTTCAATGTTCCGATTTTCGAGGAGCTCGAGCGCGACCGCAGCGCGACTGCTCTCTACGTGTTCCCCACAAAAGCCCTAGCGAATGATCAACTGAAGGTGCTCGATGAGCTTGAGCGAATCTGTGGCATACCGGTCAATCCTAGCATTTATGACGGAGACACCCCTTCACACAAACGGCCGAAGATTCGAGCGACGGCGAGGATTGTGATTACTAACCCCTACGAGCTCCATCACGTCCTGCCTTGGCATTACAAGTGGCAGCGATTTCTAGCTCACCTGAAGTTTATCGTCCTTGACGAGGCCCACGTGTATCGTGGGGTATTCGGATCAAATGTTGCGCTGCTGGTGAGGCGACTGCGCCGGCTCTGTGATTATTACGGATCGCACCCACAGTTTGTCATTTCTACCGCCACGCTCGCAAATCCGATCGAATTCGGCGAGAGACTCACCGGAACGACGTTCGACCTGATCGCACGAGATGGATCCCCGCGCGACCGCAAATATTTCGTTCTGTATAACCCATACGCGAACGGCATTCGCACCCGTTCCGCTCATCGGGAGGTCGAAGACTTATTTCTCCTTTTCATCCGAAACAAACTGCAGACGCTTTGTTTTACGCCGTCCCGAAAGATGGCAGAGCTTATTGCCCTTTGGGCTCGAAAAGACATTAGAGAAGTAACCCCATCTCTCGCCGACCGCATTGCTGCTTATCGTGCGGGCTACTTGCCTGCGACGCGGCGGCAGATAGAAGCGCGTTTGAAAAGCGGCAGCTTAGCAGGTATCACGTCAACGAACGCGCTGGAACTTGGCATTGACATCGGGAGCTTGGATGCTGTAATCATGGCGGGCTATCCAGGGACGATCGTATCAACGATGCAGCAGGCTGGACGGGCGGGCAGAGGTAAGGGCGATTCTTTAGCGACGTTAGTTGGATTCTACGATCCCCTTGATCAGTACTTTATGAAGCATCCTGATGTATTGTTCGGTTGGTCCCACGAACACGCCATTATCGATATTTCAAACGAATATATTACTATAGGACACGCCATGTGTGCTGCGGCGGAGCTGCCGGTACGGCTCCCTCACGATGAGGTTTACTTTCCGAAACTTCTCGCAGCATCGTTAGAGGAACTCGAGCGTCAAGGCCTAGCTAAAAATACCGCTAGCGGATGGGTTTACTCAGGCACAGGTAGAGCAACGGAGGCAGTGCCCTTAAACGGACTCTCCTCGCAAGTATTCAAGATGCTGTACGAAGGACGATTGCTCGAAACGCTTGATGAAACCCGCGCATATCGAGAGGCTCATAAAGGGGCCGTCGTACTTCACGATGGCGAGACCTACGTCGTCGAGCAGCTCAATTTGAGTGCTGGCATCATTTCCGTGAACAAAAAGGACGTCGACTTTTTTACCGAGCCCATTAAAACCGTTGAACTTCACATAATAGAAGAGTTCGAAACACAGCAAAAAGGCGCGTTGACTATATCATTCGGTGCTGTCGAAGTCGTCGAGCAGTACGTCGGATACAAAACGCTTCGCTATGATCAAGTGATTAGTGCGGAAAGTCTCGACCTGCCGCCCCTCCGCTTTAAAACGACGGCGCTGTGGTTTATCGTGCCTGAAGCCGCCGTCGCGCGCGTCGAAAACAAACAACTCGACGTCACAGGTGGAATACACGGAGCAGAACACGCTCTTATAGCGGTAATGCCGCTGCATGTAATGTGTGATCGACGCGACATTGGAGGCGTTTCTGCAATGCACCATCCGGATACTGGCCAACCTACGATCTTCATCTACGATGGCTTCGAGGGAGGGATCGGCCTTTCCGAAAAAGCGGTTGAACTGTTCGCCGACATTGCTACGATGACACGGGAGCTCGTTGGAGGCTGCTCGTGTGAGGTTGGATGCCCTGCGTGCATCTACTCGCCTAAGTGTGGAAATGACAACAAGCCGCTCGATAAGGAGGCTACAATCGTTCTATTAGACGAACTTAAAGCGCAAATGGCCGCCTAAGCTGAGTTCACGCTTTAGCTAAGAACACGTCACGATCGCAGTCTTCGACGCCGCTTCCGTCCTCGCAGAGGTTAGTTGCAGATTCATGCGACGTAAATATACTACTCCCTTTTAAACATCTTAATTCACAGGTGAACAGACGACGCTGGCCTAGCTCACGGAGATTACGCAGAGGAAAGATGCGAACAAGCCAAACGATTAATACACTTACGAAACAGACCGAGACTACCTAAAACAAGGAGAGTTTGCCATGTCATTCGACGTCTTTCCCGCAATAGATATTAAAGATGGTCGATGTGTCCAGCTGGTCGGAGGGGCACCTGAAAACGTCCTTGTTTCACTTGAAGATCCCCTATCCGTCGCAGAACATTGGATCAGCAGTGGGGCCAGCAGCTTGCATGTGATCGACCTCGACGGCGCGTTTGGAAAACCCCGAAATCTGAAGCTTGTCTACAAGCTGGCAAAACTCGACGTGTTTATCCAGGTCGGGGGCGGAGTTCGCTCCCGTCAAGATGCTGCCGACCTACTCCAGATGGGAGCCGACCGCGTGATTCTAGGCACCGCTGCCGTCCGGGATCCAACGATCGTCTACGACCTGAGCGCTGAGTTTGGCAGTGCGTCTGTCATGGTGTCAGTCGACGCACGAGGGGGCGAGGTCCTCATAGAGGGGTGGACGCGCAGCTCAGGCCTACGACCTCAAGAACTGGGCCTCGTGTTTCAGGATTTGGGGGCGGGTTCTCTACTCTTCACTGACGTCGAGGTCGAAGGCATGATGGGCGGCATTCGCACCGACATCGTTAAGAACCTCGTAGAGTACGTAGACGTGCCCGTTGTTGCAGCTGGTGGCGTTGGGCGTTTAGATGATATACGAGCGATCGCCTCGACAGGAGCCGCCGGTGTTGTGGTCGGCTCTGCGATATATATGGCGAAGTTTACGCTCAACGATGCTTTTAAAATAGTGAGTGACCTTTAAGGTATGAGTTAAAATGCGCACAGCCAACGTTCAGAGGCAGACGAAAGAGACTACTATTGACCTGCACGTTAACCTCGATGATCCATCGGAGACGACCATAGAGACCGGCGTCCCATTTTTCACACACGTGCTCGAAGCGCTCTCCCTGCATGGCGGGATCGGAATGCACCTCGCTGTGCGCAGTGATGGCAACCCGCATCACGTTGTAGAGGACGTCGGCATCGCACTTGGCATGGCACTCAAAAACGTGATTGCAGACACGGCAGGTATCAAACGGTTCGGAGGGGCGTCTATACCTATGGACGATTCCCTGGCCACCATCGCCGTGGACGCAGCAGGGCGGAGCTACGTTGTATTCAATGCTACAATCGCTTCGGGCGTCGATGGCATCGACGCAAGTTTGGTGAGGCACTTTATCCAATCGCTCTCGTCGAACGCGATGCTGACGATTCACGTCAACGCCTACGGTTCAGACGACCATCACACGATCGAGGCTATATTCAAAGCGCTCGGAGTCGCGCTCAGCGAAGCACTGCAGCCGAGAGAGGGAATCAGAAGCACCAAGGGAGTGCTGTAACCATCTCGGTTGTCCAATGAAATACGTCGTTAGTTAAACGATCATCTTAGCCTAGCGAGGTTACGGGGCCCCAATGAGCAGTGCCGTTTCTTACATGCGATTTAAACATCAGCCTCTTTTTGCCTCAGTTTAGTGCAATAAACATACCATTCTTTCCAATCCTCTCGTGCGTCCCAGAAAGGGCATTCAAAGACTGAAGAGGTCCATTGTTTAAGGCGTGCGCAATAATAGTAGTCCGTCGCCGAGGCCTTGAACTTGGCCTGATAGCGGCAAAGCGAGCAGCGCCGTAGGGGGATCTTGCTTATATCAAACAGCTGCCAGTCAACGTCGCCCATACTCTTCCTGAGTCGAAATACACAATAGACTAACTTACGGTGGATTCGCGTCTAATACCGCGGCAATATAGCCGACCTCACACATCGCAACGATAGATGGTGGTATAACTTTTGCGTCATGCTCTGCCGAGAAGCGCCTAATTGTGCTTGGCGAGTTTGAGCGGATCTATAGCTGCTACAAAAAGCAGCTTCTCTTGTTAGTTTTGTTAAGAACCGCCTTATCTTGTATTTCCGGGCAAGTGGCCTTATATTAGCAGTTATTTGGCACAGTGCAAAGCGCCTCCCAAATCTTCGCATTGCTTGACGTCTTTTAGACCCGTGGCTTTAATTTGGGCTTATGCGTTTAATTGAATTCGCACAGGCACATCTTGTGGTCAAAGAATGAAATGGTTACCACGTGGTTAAGATGTGTTGAACATGTGCCCCGGACGCACCGCAGTAACATTGTGGGCTTCTACAGCAAGTGGGGGCTGCCCCTCCTTCTTTTTATGTAATGTCGCGGAGAGGCCGATACAAAGGCATAAATCAGTCTGCCACGTAGTCCAAGTTATGCAGCAAGCGCTGGTCGAAAAGCTGCAAGCTTTTGGCCTCAGTTCGAAAGAGGCCCACCTCTATGTCATTTTGCTGAAGTATGGCCCGAAAACAACGGGTGAGCTCGCTAAACTGCTACACAGCTACCGGGTCGACATCTATCGTCTTTTGGAAATGCTCACCGAAAAAGGGATGGTTGAGGAGTCGGTCGAAAAGCCGACTAAATACGCGGCGGTTGCCGCCGAAGCGGCGCTCACCGAAGCAATGATGCAGCACGCGTATGAGCTCCGTTGGATGGAAGAGAATCGTGATCAAGTGCTAAAGCTCACACAAGAGTACTTGTCAAGCGAGACCCGTGGAGACGAGCTGTACACGTTTAAAGTGATTAAAGGCCGTTCGAACACGCTTGCCATTACAGAGCAGCTAGTCAGCACGGCTGAAGCGCGCATTACGTTCATCTCATCACTCACGGGCCTCACAATACTTTCCACTAGTGGGATTCTCGAGCATTGCATCAACGCAGTTGATAGAGGCGTTCGCGTGAAGTTTATCACGGAAGTTCTGTCAAAAAACGTCAGTTCAGTGCGTGAGGCGCTTGCAGGAGGGATAGAGGTGCGCCACTACGACGATTATTCTGGAATGCGGTACCTCGTTTCTGATACTCGCGAAAGTCTGACGACGATAACGTTTGATACACTCCGCCACGGAAAGGACGCAACTGACACGGCTTTCTGGACAAACAGCCCCGAATACGCGCAATATCTCGAGGCAAGCTTTGCGCTCCTGTGGGGCGGCGGGGTCGAGGCCACACAACGCGTTGACGCCGTTTTAACAGACATCGACGAAACACGCGTAAAAACGGCTAAGAACAGCCCCTAAGCGCTTACCCCTCTTTTTAAGTCAATTTCGAAGCTCTTTATAGATATACGTTTAATCGTACGATCTGGGCCTATTATCGTTTTTAAGGTGTTAGATCTATGAAGAGAGCGCGATTACGTACGTATATACCAATCCTGATAGTCACCGCGCTTGTCGCTGCTTTTGTCGCTGCTCCGATCGCGGCAACGACTATGGTTACCGTCGATAAGAAAGTGGCTAACGCCGGATCTGCAATCTACATACAGTCCGATCTCGGAAAGGCTGGAAACACAGCAAAGATCGAGTATTACTATGACGCGAATAACAATGGCATTGATGATGAAGGAAGCGCTTGGACGTCTATCGCGCAAGTGACAGGCGGTGGCTCGAATAGCTTGGTTCAGGGAGCGAGCAGCCAGATCGCGTACCGCTGGGTCCCACCATCCGATCTAAACCCTGGCCATGACTTGATTCGAGTAACAGACTCTGATAATTCCACACCTAAGGTCGCCGGCGTCGATCTTACTAGCCCTGCAACGCCCCAGGTTTCTTTCTTAGTTGATGGAAGCGCCGCCACTAGCGTTAGTCCCGCCGGATTCGTGCAGGTGCAGGCAAACGTAAGCAACAACTGCGCCCTTTGTCACAGTGGCGACCCGTCAACATGGAATGCCTCAAGTACTGGTTTTGATGAGCAAAAGATGAAAGAGCACGTAAAAGCAGACTTGAGTGGATTAACTGGGAGTACAAACGATTCGGCAGTTCCTGCCCAGATGACAGTAAGTCACGGTATTGTGGGGTGGAACGTTCAAATATCGCCTTATCTGAAAGAAGGAGCTAAGGTGCTAGCCTATGTCCAGGTAATCGAGGCCAATTTGACTATCTCAAGCCATAACGCCACAACCAGTCAAGACAACAACGCGACGGGCAACAGGACTACCAACGCGACCAACATTTTAAACGAAACAGAGTCCACAAAAAGCAATACGACGCTCACCATCACAGCTATTTCAGCACCAGCTTACGATAACAGTACGGTTGCAGTGAACGTTACGGTCAAGAACAAAGGTGTTACTCCTGCGGCCGCTACGTTTCTCGCCTTCCAAGACTTACCTAAGGACATAAGTGTTGACAACGGAGGCGCTTTTGACATCGCCTCAAATTCAACCGCGGTCTTCCCGGTAAAGATCGCCGCATCAAGCAGCGCTTCAGGCAACTATGACCTTAAGTTCCATGCGACAAGCGGTAACCTGACGAGCGAGAACCGAACGATTCCTATTCAGATCGGTAGCCCAACCGTCTCAGCTGCTAAGAGCTGGAACCCGCTTCCAGGCTTTGAGGCCGTATTCGTCGTTGTTGGACTTGTAGTCGCTGCATATGTGGTAAACAGGCGGCGCTAAACCGCCGGAATCCCTTAAAACGTACGTTTATATAAGGCCGGACGGTACCTTACTCATATGCAGGCCGACCAAGTATATGACGACGTCGAGGCCGTTATTATGGCGGCTGATGAACAGCCTGAGTACCGCGAGCAGATCATAGAAGGGTTCATCGATCAAGTCTTGCGTCGCCGAAAGCGACGATTTGCCACGTGGCGCACCACAGCGTTGCTCCTTACTTTTGGCGTCCTAGGGACTCTGTTTATCGACCGGCTTATCTCGTTTCCGTTAAGTCTATTCGCCTTTATCTTCCTGTGGATCGTGATTATCGCGACGTGGGTAAGCTTCCGAATGATTTCGGTCGTTGAGCATCACGCTCTGCGGTTTGCACTCATGTGGCTCCTAACGCGGATGGTTTTGCAAAGAGGCGTGACAAAAAACGTCTTCAAATTAATCACTATCTTGCTAGCAAAAGTGGGCCTGAAACGACTTATCAACCTACGTGTTTTGTGACACGTAGTCACTAACACAAACAACTAACCGCGCTCAGAGCGAAAAGTTCGCGCGACTGTGCTGATCTTTCACAACGCCGATGAGATGGACTTCTATTCTACGATCGGATCTTAGCGATCTGGGTTGCGTGCGAGTGACAAGCTAAACCCGCATAGCTTCATCCGCGTCGTACCCTTCGTGTACAACACGCGCAATCTTCTTGACTAAGTCGGTTGGATCCTTAGCCTGAAATACGTTCCTGCCTATTGAAACGCCGCACCCTCCTGCGTCTATCGATTCTCTTACCATCTGTAGAAGCTCGCGCTCGGAGTCCATTTGAGGACCCCCGGCAATCACGACGGGCACGGGACATCCCCTTATGACCTCTTTAAACGTATCGATTTCGCCTGTATAGTTCGTTTTGATGATGTCCGCCCCTAGTTCAGCACCCACGCGAGCGGCATGTTTCACGTACCGAACGTCGTGCTCGTCCTCTACTTTGTCGCCGCGCGGATACATCATTGCAAGCAGCGGCATGCCCCAGTTGTCACAGCGCTCTGAAATCTGCCCGAGTGCGGCTAACATTTCAGATTCATTTTGTGCTCCGACGTTCACATGAACGCTGACAGCATCCGCGCCAAATTGGATGGCTTCCTCAACGGTCCTCACTAGCACTTTATGATTCGGATCAGGGGCGAGAGCCGTACTTGCTGAAAGATGAATTATGAGCCCGACGTCACGGCCATAGCCTCGATGACCGTGTTTTGCCAAGCCGATATGTCCGAGCACGGCGTTAGCCCCACCCTCCGCTACCTTGTTTACTGCGATGCGAAGATCCTCTAATCCCCTGATTGGACCTACACTCACGCCATGGTCCATTGGCACGATGATGGCGTTGCCCGTGGTACGACTAAATATTCGCTCAAGCCGAACTGACTTCCCGATTTCCATGTGCAAAGATAATAGCGGCGAGATAATTAAAATTGTGCACAACCTTTCACCTCAAGCTACGCCGCGCTTACGCCAATCGGAACCCCGTTCAATAATGGATCCTTGCCGATATTCGCTTTGTGCACACGAGCATCGCTACGCTCGCCTTGGCTACTCAGGTGTATTATACAAAGTCTTAGCGCTTAAGCGGGGTATAAGTACTAACGCAGTCCTAGCTGAATAAGGCAAAATGAGCCTAATGAAGCACCCGTTCGTAGCGGAGCGCGTTCCACCTCGTTTTATTCATGTAGCAGCCAACTAAAAACTGGAAATGGAGCAAAAGACTATGGATGCGCTAGAAGCCATTCAAACGCGTAGAAGCGTACGACGATATGTAACTAGACAGATTGATGATGAGATCGTAGAGCAACTCCTCTCGGCAGCGATGAGTGCACCCTCGGCGGCGAATGAACAGCCGTGGGAGTTTATCGTCATAAAGGATCGGGAAATGCTCGACGGGATTCCCGCGTTTAGCCCGTATGCGAGAATGACGACACATGCACCCCTTGGTATACTCGTCTGCGCAGACACGCGGAACGTCATCGTCCCGGGATTCTGGGTGCAAGACTGTTCGGCAGCCACGCAGAACCTCCTCATCGCTGCCCACGCGCTCGAGTTGGGAGCGGTGTGGACCGGAGTCTATCCTATGGATGACCGCATGGCCGGGTTTACCAAGCACTGCCAGCTCCCCGAAGGCGTCGTGCCGCTTGCGTTTGTGGTGGTGGGCTATCCGGCTGAGACACCACCTCCACAAAATAGGTTCGATCAGGATAGGGTTCATTCAAACGGGTGGTGATCCGGACGTCGCTCAATTTATGGCCGGTCGGCAGAGCAGAACGTGAATCGGTTTACAAAGCCGAACATAAAATGAAAGTGACGTTACTAGAGCACTTATATCCTCAGTGAAACGCTTAAGTACTGTAGTATCTTAACATATATCTAAAGACTTATTATTAGGCGATGATCTTTTTAGCTGCGGAGTTTTCATGGACGAACAATTGATTAAGTTGTTTGAAAAAGCAGAGACGTTGTCTGACATCTTTGAAGTCGTCAAAGCAACTGTCGAGAAGACGACAGGAAAGAGCAGAGGCGGCATCATGCTGGGCTTAGCGAACCTCGGCAATCAACCGAACGGATTCTTCGGTGCCTTCTACCCAGTCGGCTCCAACATCATCGTTATGAACAACGTGCCCCTTCAGCGCATCAAGGAGACCGACCCCTTATTGTGGAAGCCCTATGTGTTTCACGTGCAACTCCACGAATACATGCATTCACTGGGCTACCTCAGCGAGAGCGCCGTAAGACTGCGCGTGCTCACAATCACTAAGAATGTCTTCGGCAACGAGCACCCCGCAACGCTTCTCGCCGCAAACACCGAGCGTTTTATCCCATCTCTCGCGTACCCTAACGTCTCGTGGCAACCGAAAGATCTCAAAATCAAGCTCGTAGAGGACTTTGATCGATCGAGCGCGAGCTACTTTGCGTAGGCTGCGTTCTCGTCGGGCGTGTGCTTTTTGTCAAGAGTGCTTACGTCCTAATAGCTTTAACGTACCTTTCCGCGGGCAAGCGAGGCGAAGATGCCGACGAAGCAGAGCACGGTAAATAGCGAGAAAGCGAGTTGATTGCTCTGCATGAAGAGTCCGGATGACTCAGGAGTGATCACTACCTGTCCAATGATGAGTGCAAAAATGAGCTGGACTATCGCCAAGCTCAATACTTGCCCGATTGTTCGCATAGTTCCGATCGTTCCCGACGCAAGCCCATAGAAGCGCCTTTCCACGGAGCTCATAACCGCATTTGTGTTAGGCGACGAGAATAAGCCGAAGCCGAAGCCAAGGATTGCCAGACTCGCCAAGACAAATGGTATAGGCGTTTCCGGCGTCAAAAAAATGAAGGGAATAAGACCAACTGTCGTCATTCCCATGCCAATGGAAGCAACGATTTGCGGTTCTATCCTATCAGAGAGCTTCCCAGCGAGCGGCGACACGGCCGCCTGCACGATAGGCTGTGCTATCAGGATTGTGCCAGCAATCTGCGGACTGAATCCACGCACGCTCTGCAAATAGATGCTCAGCAACAGGGTGACAGCAAAGGTAGCGCTGTAGTTGATGAGCGCCGCGACGTTAGAGAAGGCGAACGCCCGGTTTCTCACAAAAAGGCCGACGTTAAAGACGGGAAAACTTGTTCGCAGTTCCCAGAAGACAAACGACACCGCAGCAGCGACCCCGAGGATTATAAGAATGAGACCACTGAGCGCCGGAATCTGTGTCATACCGAACACGAGCGAGAAGAGGGCGATCCCGTATATCACCGAGCCGATGAAGTCGAACGGCTCACCCTTTGCCTCAGCCCAATCCACTTTTAACTTTCGAGCGCTCACATAAGCAATGAAAATACCAAGAGGGACGTTAACGTAGAAAATGCTGCGCCACCCGACGTATTGCGTCAGGAGGCCGCCGAGAAACGGGCCGATCGAAAGACCGAGATAAACGGCTGCGACGCCAATGCCGAGGACCTTGCCCCTCTCACGGGGCGGATATGCCGACGTGAGGATGGCAAAACCTGTTACCGTTATCAATGACGCCGAAAAGCCCTGGAGCGTACGAAAAGCGACGATCGACGTGCTGGAAAATGAGAGCGAAATGAGAAACGAGGTGAATGCAAAGAAGATCGCCCCGTACGTGAAGATGCGCTTCCTGCCGTAGATGTCCGCGACCCTGCCAAACGGCACTAGAAATATCGCGAGCGTGAGGAGGTACACAGTCGCGACCCACGCAAGCGAGGCGGCATCCATCGCGAACTCAGTTCCAATAGAGGGGAGGGCGAGATTCACAGCTGAAATATCAAAGGGCGTCAAGAAAGCAGCAAGAGAGACAACGATCAGTATAAGTTTTCTGTCCGCGACCGAGACCGTTTGAGCATCTGTGCCTGAGGGCGCCAAGCCGTTCACCTTTCCTTATCACGAGACGACACGGTCATGCGATCCCTGCTCAAACGCAACAAAAAGCGTAAGCCGTGCACGTACGTCTATTATAACCTCAACTTAGATTGAGTAACGTAACTCCTCACTTTTACCTTTTTGTAGTACCGATGAACGCTATCAAAGGGCATAGAGGTGCGGAACCCAGCGATTTTTTTTGGCAATGAGCGTTATTTCGTTGCAAACGCCGTCCCGGCGTCCCGTTTTTTGCCTTCTTCCAACGTGCGCAGCATCTCGTTCGTGTCCATTGTCGGCGCTCTACAGCTGTAGTCCTGGCAGACGTACGCGGTGGGCTTCCCGTTGACACATTTCTTGAGCCGCGTTCCCGGAACGATATTAGCGAGCTCCGCGTCTTCGACATTTGACCGCAGGAAGACGACCACGTTGCTTGGCAAGTATGCTGAACTAAGCGCCGTGAGCATGTCGCGCGTCTCCGCAGAGGATACATCTCCACAGACAACGGTTTGATATGATGGACCGAGCGCGAGGTCGACACCGTTTAACAGCTGTGTATACGCTTCTGGTGCACGGTCAACGTCTCTCGCAAACGCCTTGCTGAGACGCGAGGCCTCCGTGAGATACGCGACCTTCCCGGTAAGTAACCCCAAAAAAGTGAGGTTTAGCATCATAACTGAATTGCCCGACGGAAGTGCTCCATCATAAGCCCCTTTCCTGCGAAGGATAAGCGGCTCAGCATAATCCGCAGTCGCGAAAAAACCCCCTCCCGCCTCATCGCGAAAGTGCCGCAGCGTGTGATCCAGGAGATCGAGCGCGAGCGACAAATACCGAGTCTCGAACGTCGTTTCGTAGAGTTCTAACAAACCCCATACAAGAAACGCATAATCGTCCAAAGAAGCGAAAACGGCTGCCTCATTCTCACAGTAGCGGTGAAGCAACCTCCCTCTGCGATCGAACATACGATCGAGCACAAAGTCTGTAGCGCGCGCTGCCGCTGCAGCATACACCGGCTCATCAAGGGCGCGTGCACCTTTGGCGAGCGAAGCGATCATAAGCCCGTTCCAGTCAGTAAGAATCTTATCGTCTCTTTGGGGGCGAACCCTCTTATTTCGCTCTTTGCGAAGCGTCTCACGTATGGCGCCCAAGCGGTTTCTGAGCGTCTCTTCTGGCATTTTTAGTTCTGATGCTAGCGCGGCCGGTGGCCTTTGCATACGTAGTATGTTTTTGCCGTTTCGTTTCCCCGTGCGTTCATCGCGAAAATTGCCGTTGACGTTCGTATTAAACGCCCTGCGAGCAAGATCGGCATCCTCCTTTGTGAGCGTACGTTCAATCTCGTCCTCGCTCCAAAAGTAAAACTTGCCCTCCTCACCCTCGCTGTCGGCATCTATTGCCGTATAGAACGCGCCCTCAGACGAGGTCATCTCCCGAGCGACAAACGAAAAGACTTCGTGTGCGACTCGTGCGTACCCGTCTTTCCCAGTAGCCTGAAACGCCTCGACATAAGCGACCCCCAGGAGCGCCTGGTCGTACAACATCTTCTCGAAATGGGGCACCAGCCACTCCGTGTCGGTAGAATAGCGGTGGAAGCCAAATCCTATTTGGTCATAAATGCCGCCCAGCCGCATCGCTTGAAGCGTTCGTTCTGCCATCTTAAGCGCTTTTTGACTGCCTGTGCGATACCAGTATCGCAGGAGGAACGTGAGGTTGTGCGGCGTCGGGAACTTCGGCGCAGTCCGGAACCCACCATGTAGTTCATCAAAGACGCTTGCAAGGCCTTCATAAGCGATCTGGATCGTAGATGCGGAAATTTCTGTCGTCGATGGTTCTGGCGATGACTGGCCGATTCTCGATATGATCTCGTCCGCAGATTTGTCGATTTCAGTTCTTTTCGCTAACCACACTTCCTTGATTTGCGGGATGAGCTCCCGCATCCCAGTTCGTCCAAACCGTGTCTCCTTAGGGACATACGTCGTCGCGAAAAACGGCTTACCTTCTGGGGTTATGACGATCGTTAGAGGCCAGCCGCCGGTGCCCGTTAGCGCCTGACAAACGGTCATATAGACGTCGTCTATGTCCGGGCGCTCCTCCTTGTCGACCTTTACATTGACAAACGCCTCATTCATCAGTGCGGCGATTTCTGGGTCCTCGAACGACTCGTGGGCCATCACATGGCACCAGTGGCATGTCGAATAGCCTATCGAGAGAAAAATCGGTTTGTCCTCTTGTCGGGCTGTGTCGAACGCCTCACGCCCCCACGGATACCAGTCGACGGGGTTATGCGCGTGTTGGAGCAGATAAGGACTTTTTTCCTGTGCGAGTCGGTTGCCCTGTGCACCGTCCGCACCGCGTTTGTGCTGCATAACGTTGTTCTTCATGCTGCGATCTAACGAAGTAGCTTACGCCTACGCCTGCTGCGTTCGGGCGATCGACATGGTCTTATCTCCGAGCATCTGCGCACAGGCGTGTCTAACGGGTACAAAACCTTTTACTCAGAACGTTGCAAGGGCGTACTATGAGACGCCCACTTATCATCTTCTTCTCGGTTCTTGCCATCTGCGCGCTTCTTACCCCTATCGTCTCTGCACACTCGCCCCGTTCCAATGCAACAACACGAGCCTCGACTCTGCCTATGTGGTCAACGATCCCACGAAGTCGTGGGCGCTGTACACGACGCTCCAGCCGGGTCAGGTCCAGTACTATCGATTCGATATCACTCAGGGTGAGAGCATATACGTGCAGCTTTACAAGAACACCGAAGCATTAAACCTCGGTTTCGTCCCAAGCTTCGTGCTCATGGGCCCGGGATTGACGAGTAACGGAACTGTTCCCGCAAACGTCGCGATCCCACCGGGGGCATCGAGCATCGTGATGCAGGGACAGCAGCCCGATGAGGCCACGTACGAGAGCTTTGGCCCTGGTAGCTTCTACGACCTCGGGAGCGTGGAAGTCAAAGCCCCCGCGACCGGAACCTACTATGTCGCTGTTTACGATGCTGCCAACGGTGGTGCCTACGGCTTAGCCATTGGCGAACGGGAGACGTACACGCCGACCGAGTACGTGCTGATTCCGTACAGCGTGTTCCAAGTTCACCTGTGG
>PMYA01000126.1:0-17894 GCA_003170935.1 Methanobacteriota archaeon | reverse complement strand
TCGGCACACTTGCGGGCCTCATCTTCATCGGGACGGGAGCGTACACCCTTGCACAGATGCTCCTTGCTGTCTCACGTTCTTCTGTTGAATCGGAAGCGGTCATCACGCTCATATTCGTACTCGTGCCCGTCATCTTAGGTATCCTCGCGTTGCGTGTGGCCTTGCGACGGCGAGAACAGACGGGCGTCGGGCCGAGGGTTGCCATCGCCATCCTTGGGCTAATCGCGATCTTCGCGTGGGCCGGAATCTACGTCGGACCGGCACTCGCACTGCTTGCAAGTATCATGCCGGCATACAGCAGCAGCACGCCTCCACAAAAGGTGTCATAACGGATGGAAGCAGCAAAGATTCGAGAGATAGTCGATCTCCACAAAAAGTGGCGATCGGGTCAACCGGAAGGAAAAAAGGCCGACTTGCGTGGCGAGGATCTGCGTGAGGCGGAATTGCGCTGGGTTGACCTGACTGACGCTGATCTAGGTGGCGCAGACCTTACGGGCGCCGATTTAAGCTTTAGCATCTTGAGCGCTACGAACCTGAGAGACGCCTATATGGACAAAGCGACGCTGTACGCGGCGAATCTGAGCCGTGCGAACCTTTCGCGCGTCAAGCTCACTTACGCCACTGTCGAAAGGGCACAGTTGAACGGCGCAAATCTCTCCGATGCTAACATCCACAGCTCGAATCTCAAAGGAGTCCTGCTTGTCGGCGCGAATTTGCAGCACGCTGATTTAAGCTTCACACTTCTCAACGGAGCAGATCTGACGAATGCAGATCTGAGAGGAGCAAACTTGCATAAAGCCGATTTGACCTATGCCGTACTGCGAGGAGCGCTGCTCGATGGCGCCAAGCTCGAATAAGCCAGTAACCGTGTTACCGACACAGCTGACGTAACAGGGACGTTTAACTGTGTTGCGAGTTGGACAAATCGTCAACTTTAAACGCGCGACTGACCGACAGTCCAGGAGGATAAACATATCCTCCTAAGGTTATTAGTCCCTGTCTCAAAAGTGTGGACTTGAATATTCGCTTAGCAGTTAAGGGAGCGTGAAAAAAAGCATGTCGACAGATATCGGAGAGGTGCTAGGTGACGAGCGCGTACCTTCACTAGCTCGCCTGCTTTTAATGGCGGCGAGTGCAATTATCATCCTCGCCGGGGTAAAAGCTGCAGCCGGTATTATAGCCCCAACACTCTTCGCCATTTTTCTCGCAATCCTCTTAAGCCCATTGCTCCATAATCTCGAACGCAGAGGGCTTTCTACAAACCGAGCTTTAGCGGTCCTCGCAATAAGTGCGACCGCCTTGGGGACCGGCATCATCGCTTTGATCTACTTCTCGATTAGCAGCTTCTTTAACTTATCCTCTAATACAAGCGACGCCAGCATTGCTAGTTCTCAACCATTACTTGCAGGCCTCGGCATTAACACAACTATTTTGCAATCGTCTACGGTGTTAAACGATAGGTTTCCGCTTCAGGCGACGGCCGCTATCCTGCAATCGATCGGCGGCGTCATCGTGCAGTTAATACTGGTGGTAACGCTATTTGTGTTCTTTTTACTCGCATTGCCGCGGCTCCGCACGAGCGAGGTCACTGAATATGTAGAGACGCACCCGATCTCAGGACCGCTGCTCGCTGTTCGGAAGGACGTATTCGATTTTGTGGTTATTCGCACCAAGGTTAATCTTATCACCGCGGTTCCTGCTACAGTCATCCTTTTCATAATGGGCATAGACTTTGCGGTCCTATGGGGTGTTTTACTATTCTTTTTCAGCTTTATTCCGTACATTGGTTTTGCCTTGGCGACGATTCCGCCCGCAATATTTGGCTGGCTCGAATATGGACCAATCGGAGCGATTGCCGTTGTGGCGGTGTTTCTCGTTATCAACTTTGTCGCTGAGTACGTGCTCTTCCCCCGATACGCCGGAAAGGGGCTCAACCTTCCTCCTTACATCGTTCTGCTATCTGTGGTCTTTTGGGGCTGGCTTCTTGGTGCGCTCGGGACGCTAATCGCAGTGCCTATCACTTTATTGTTACGAGTTTTACTAAGCAATTTCACTGAGGCGCATTGGCTCTTCAACCTTCTTAGCAGTGATGATGGACACACTCGTTGAGGGCCGAAAAACTCTCTTTAGCCGCAGTCCAAGGACCTGCCTTTTGAACAAAAAACGGCCGGCGTAAGAACGAAAAAACAAATAAGGGCTGATTCGAGCGAGTTCGCTTTGCCAGCTTAAATGAGGGGACTGCAAGCCCACGACAACGATCGCTCCCGCCAATGGGAGAACTAACCCCTAAAGGTCGAGCAACGTCATTACACCATATATTATCCCAGCTACGATTACGAAAACGCCAACGTAGGCAACAACCGCTTGGGTTGGCGTGTTTGCGCTTAACGTGTTATTAGCTGCGTAAATGAGCAGAGCCCCCGCTATCACGGCTGTTGCAGCTCCAAGAAGCCCAACATGTCCTTCTCGCACGCGATCGCCTCAATCTGTTACTTTCCCCATTTTGGCTCTCCCAAGTTTATAGGATCTTATTACAACAAGCATCCGAATTGAAAAAGTCTAAGCGTGCGCGTTTCGCCGTCAATAGCTAAGATAGGTTGAAGAAAGAACTTCTCGTTGCCGGATACTCTCAATCTGAATTCAAGCTGCTTTAGAGAGGACACATTCACGTTTTTACCAAAACGGGACTGTCCGACATGACTGGTTTTGCAAGCATTCGATGGGTTGCTCACGCTGGATTCAGGTCGAACGGCAGAAAGGACAACATTTCATCATCACTTTTTTGAGCCGAGGAGCCAACAGTACGACGTGTATTACTATAGTGATTGCAAACAGGACAGCGTGTATTAACGCGATGATGAGGCCTAAAATCAACAACAGCTTTGTAGATAATAATTTACCGAACATTGTTCACCTCGCGCGTGTTATTCGTTTACTTTTAGAGGGCACACCTGAGATAAACTTTTGCCAGGCTACGTTTCGGTTTTAACTCGCATTTTTTCTATTTTTACGTTTAACGTCTGCTTTTGCCATCAAAGCCAATCGGGTGAAGCACGAGGGAAAGCAAAAATCCGGGCCCTTACTTTTTCCCCTCAAGAGAGTCTTTCAAGTCCAACACTTCTGCTCGCATTGATTTAAGCTCGACAAGTTCTGTTTTAATTTCCTCCGTGCTATTCTCCAGTACAGAAAGTTTTTCTAAGCGCTCTTCTATCGCGTTCAGTTGAGTGATGACGTGTCCGATCGTCTCTCTGCTTCCTTTGGTGATTTCTTCCCGTTCTGCTCTGAACTTCTCGAGAAGGGCTGCTGTTGTGGTGGTAGTCACCAGGCTCGTAAAGAGGATTGCCGTGAGCATCGCTATAACCCCAATAATTCTCCAAACCCGGTGTAAGGCACCGCGTCACCATAACCGACGCTTGTTACAGTAACGATGACATACCAGAGGGCATCATCAACGGAGTTGACATTGGGATTCACGCCCGATTCAATTGAGAAAAAGACAGTTGCGCCAACGATGATTACCAAGAGATAGATGGCTAAGCCATAGATGAACCTAGTTTTTTCAGCAAATGCCAGTACTTCTTTTTCGATTCTTCGTGAGAACCGAAGAAGGGCAAAGATTCGCGCAAGTCGTAAAATCTTGAAGACTATGGTAAGCGGCATAGCGACGCCGAACGAAACAAGGGCAAAATAGTCAAAAGGGATGCTAGCGAAAATGTCGGTCCACTGGTGAGCTACGTAGCTCCATTTATCGCCCTCCTCGTTCACCCTCAGCAGGTATTCGACCAACAAGAAGAGGCACACGACCGCATCAAAAGTCGTGATTGACTGCACGGCACCTAACTTTAAGGGAAAGACTACCGTAAGGAACAAGAAAAAGCCATCAAAAACAATCAAGATAAAGCACAAGACATCATAGAGATATCTGATCCTTGAGTGCAGGCGAAAAACCTCGTCGAGACGTCGGATTTGTGCTATTATATTAAAAAACTCGATTATATCCGGGACTTTCTCGATAGGCTTCATAATCTGGTAAGCTTGCCCGATCGGGTTGGCTACACCTAGGCGTACTACGTGCCTAGATGAAATAAGACAAAATGCGATATAAGTTGCGCTATAACGCTTCGTGGCCCATTGCGGATCTTGAGCAAGATATGTGCGGAGAGTGAACGATACGCCTAATTCAGCGAAGAAGCAAGATTGGCTAATCCTCGGCGAATGTGCAGTAAATAACACAAATCACTCGATATTCTCGACGTATTCAACTCCTTTGAGCGTCAACGATGCATACAGCGTCCCCTGATACGAAGCGATAAACCCTTTTGCCTCCAAGTACTCCACGATCGTTTCGAGTGTTTCCCAGTCGAACCCATACTTCTCGCCGAGGTCGTGAGAATCGATAAGCGTCCCGAACCGACCAGCTGCTATGGTGTACATCTCGCGCAAGAACTGTTCCTTGTTCTGCTTCATCTCACCTGCAACACTCATCACTACAGTATTACAGACCGAAGAGAGAACCGCTGCGAAAGTGGTGCGAAAATGAACGATCTTGGGCGCCATTTATTCCCCCCTTGGTCACGTCCGCATCAATGACTTCTCTGGACCGTGACGAAAAGCTTGATTGGATAAAAATAAACGCGAGATTCTCCCAAACCTGCCTTATGTTTTTATGTGATAGCAGCGAAACTGTAGCAGACATGACCGAGAGTTGGTCGACTGAGGAGGTAGATAACGCAGTGCTTGCCATCAGCGTTATCCTCAAGCGCTTCGGCGCCCTCCCTCAAGTACTTTTGAACGCCTACAAGCACGAGATCAAAATCGGAGAGCCCGCAGTGACCCGACGCTTCTACGAGCAATTGGTGGTCAACTGTCCACACGCGCTTGACCTCTTCACTATAAGCATAGCTGACGCGCTCAAAACTAAGACAGATCGCCCCAAAGGAGCTCGACGAAAGATCCCTATTGAATAACGTCGGCACAACGTATGCCACGTCGACTGTGCGCTTTTCACGCTATGGAAGTTGTTACAGGAAGTCGAAGTGCTGAATTCCCTCTATGATTCCCCCCGCGTAGCGTTCTCGTGCCCAGTAAACGTCATCTGGCAGATTGTCTGTGCTGAGTTCTAATTTGTGGTTGCCGACAACGACGGCTAAAAACCCGGCAGAAAGCAGCCCGATGTCGTTTCCGCTATCACCAGCAGCGAGAACGTTCTTTCGACGAATCCTAAGCCTCTTTCTGACGTAATCAACGGCCTCTCCCTTCCCCGCTCTTTTAGGAATAACGTCAAGGTCTGTCCCGCTCGAATAGAGAACCTTGTGTTCGATGCCTATTTCCTCAAGTCGCTTGTGGATCTCAGCTATGACGATGTCAGCTTTTTGAAACAGATGATAGCTCTGCTTAAACTCAAACTGGCGCGACTGTTGGAACAGATAAGGGATGGTGATAAGTGCCTCCTGCACCTCGAGCCGATCCCAGCCATGATCGATATATCGGGTCCAAGCGCCATCCCTGCGGTAATCAGAGCCCACATAGATCTCTGTTCCTACGTTACAGAGCGCGTATTGCGGCTCGCTTAGACACTCAGCAGTCATGATCTCAAAGGTTTGCACCTTATCACGTCCCGTGACGTAGGCGATTGTCACATTCCGATTTGCCGAAAGCAGAAGGGCCAACCTTTGATATGCGGCACGATCGCCGGTGAGGGTGTTGTCAATGTCAGCAGCGAGTAGCTTCATCAGCGCTCCTCATTGTGCCGCGTAATATAAAGTATCTATGACTGCCTGCTACGGCTTGACATTACGGCAATAACGGAGATTCAGAAGTGTACGATCCGAGCACCTTCAGTCGTGAAACGTGCGATTGCAGCGCGGTGAAAGCGCTCACAACTGCGTCGTCGGATGCATTCCCTTCAAGATCGATGTAGAAGACATACTCACCGAGCGACCGCTTTGCCGGCCGCGACTCGATTTTCGTCAGATTTAACTGACGTTCGGCAAAGATATGGAGCACCTCATAGAGCGCTCCTGGCTTGTTGTGCTTAAGCTCGAGAACGATAGACGTCTTTAAGCCTGCTTGCGCCTCTATTCGCCTGCCGCGTCGCGCGATCACAACGAATCTAGTGAAGTTGTCCTCAACGTCCTGAATATCAGCCTTGACGATCTGCAGCCGATAGCGTTCGGCTGCGCGTGACGATGCTATCGCTGCCGAACGCCTGTTCTCGCTCGCCATACGTGCGGCTTGTGACGTGCTGCTCACTGCGACGACTTCCTTACCAAAAGACCGCAAAAAAGCGTTGCACTGAGCAATGGCCTGCCAGTGAGAGTAGACGACGCGTATATCCGCCCCCTCCTGGGCTGCAAGATAGTGGCGTATAGGCAGGACGATTTCGCGGATGATCTCGACTGGAAGGGTGAGCAGAACGTCGAGCGTGGTTCCGACCGATCCTTCAATGGAGTTCTCTAACGGGATAACCCCACAGTCGAGTCGGCGTTCGATGAGGTCTCGCGCGACGTCTTCAATATTAGCAAAGTAGCACAGCACCCCCTCAGCATACCCTAAGGCCAACGCTGCCATCTCGCTATAAGTCCCTTCTGGCCCCAGTACTCCGACGAGCATCGCTTTTCCTTGTGCTCACTTGCTAATAAGGTTCTTCGAAAAAGTTTATATGGGAGCTTGTGCTACTGTGTTACACTTTAGCAATATGAGGGATAAGCATGGAAATCGGAAAACTAGTACGGCTTGAACGAATCACCAACCGCAATAGCGGCAATATCGTAGTCATACCAATGGATCATGGCATCTCAATTGGCCCTGTTAAAGGCCTCGTTAACCTGTCAGATATGGTAAACAAGGTAGCTGCAGGAGGCGCAAATGCAGTCCTCATGCAGAAGGGTATGGTGCCGTACGGCCACCGCGGATATGGACGCGACATCGGATTAATCGTACATATGAGCGCGTCGACGTCGTTAGGCCCCGACCCAAATGACAAAGTGCTGGTATGTACAGTTGAAGAGGCTCTCAAAGTCGGCGCTGACGCAGTGAGTGTTCATGTTAACATCGGATCTGAAACAGAAGCAAACCAGCTACAGAAGCTTGGTACCATTGCCGAGCGCTGCACTATGTGGGGTATGCCGCTGCTTGCCATGATGTACCCAAGAGGTGCGAAGGTCACAGATCAGTACGCAGAGAAGTTCGTCGCTCATGCCGCGCGAGCAGGCGCAGAGCTAGGTGCCGATATGATCAAGACGAACTATACGGGCGACCCCGATTCGTTTGCGCGGGTGGTCAAGAGCTGTCCTGTCCCAGTTATCATTGCAGGAGGGCCCAAAGTAGAAACCGACGCTGAGCTCCTTCGGATGATTTCAGACGCTATTGCAGCTGGCGCACGTGGCGTCGCAATCGGGCGTAATGTGTTCCAGCACGACAAGCCGACCGAAATCGTACGCGCGATCGCGCGAATCGTGCACGAGAATACCTCCGTCAATGAGGCGCTCAAGGAAATTGAGCGTTAACGTTAAATGACTGAGTGCGAGTTGTACGGGGGGAACCAATGAAGAGCGTCTGGATCAAGGCCGATGAAGGCCCGTGGGAGGAGCGAAAGCCCATTATCACCTTCGCACTCGAGTCAGGAGCGGACTGCGTGCTAGTGAGTGAAGCTGACATTGATGCCGTCAAGCAGCTAGGTACGATAACGGTGGCAGCGTTTGATGAGGACGGCGGTGGTCACGCTGACATCCGCGTTGTTGGAAAAAGGGGTGAAGGTGACGGAACGCTTCCACTTTCAGGCTCGGCAAACGAAACCGCAGACTACAAGCGGCTTGTCTCACGGACCTCTGAGAGCGCCGCTTACGTCGTCGTCTCAGATAAAGCTCACGAACAGTTTGCGCAAGAAGTCGCGAGTGCGTGCGACCACCTCATCGTCATCGGAACAGATTGGAAGGTTATCCCGCTTGAAAACCTTATTGCTGCCTTAAAAGGAACGGTCGAAATTATCGCCGGTGTCAGATCGTTCGAAGAGGCTAAAACCGCACTCGAGACCTTGGAGCACGGCGCTGATGGTGTGCTTCTCGACACTAACGATTTATCGCAAATCGCTAAAACTATGGATTTTGCGCGCAAATCAGAGCACGTATTAGATCTTGTGCCCGCCACTGTGACGACGGTGAGGCCCGTCGGAATGGGCGATCGCGTCTGCATTGACACGTGTTCCCTGATGATGAGCGGCGAAGGCATGCTTATTGGGTCAGGTGCCAACGGATTTTTCTTGGTGCACGCAGAGACAGAGGAGAGTCCATACGTCGCTCCTAGGCCGTTTCGCGTGAATGCCGGACCTGTACACGCGTACATCTATGAGAACGGTAAGACGCGCTACCTGTCAGAGCTCGAAGCGGGCGACGAAGTGATGATTGTGCGCAGCAACGGAGAAACGCGTCAAGGCGTGGTCGGCCGTATAAAAATTGAGCGGCGCCCCCTAATACTCATCGAGGCAGAAGTGGATGGGACGTCAATAAAGACGCTCCTTCAAAACGCGGAAACTATTAAGCTCGTCGCTGAAGGCGGCACTCCTATTGCCGTTACCGCATTGAAGCCTGGAGACGTCGTCCTTGTGCACTTCGAGCGAGTTGCACGGCATTTCGGTATCGGCGTTGAAGAGACGCTTATCGAGAGGTGATCACATTATTCAACTGCGCGACGTGACGGTCGGAGGAGAGGAGGGGCCAAAGATCGTTGGCGTTATATACGAACCAAGACAGGCACAACAGGCCGTTGAAGAGGGAGTGGATATCATCGAGTTTCGGGTCGATCTCGCTGAAGACATTGATGGCGTACTGCGCGACCTCGAGAGAGTTTCTTTTCCTATCATCCTCACTAACCGGCGGGTCGAAGAGGGCGGGAACGCAACGATTAATCGCCGAGATCAGCTAGGTCCTCTTATCTCATACGCGTCCATCGTCGATATTGAGCTAATGGCGCCTGACAGAGACGACCTCATGGCCGAGGCAGCTACCCAAGGTCGACCCACGTTGCTCTCTTACCACGATCTCGACGGAACGCCCGCAGAAGCGGCGATGCTTGAGATTATGCGCACCGCAAGCCATTACGGCGACGTTGTCAAGCTTGCAGTAACCATCGAACACTTACAGGACGCCCCTAGAGTGCTCGATGTAAGCCTTGCCGCTAAAGAGGAGGGCTTGACATTCAGCGTGGTGCCAATGGGATCGCTTGGGTCGCACATCAGGCCCATTATGGGGATCTACGGCTCCTCGCTACTCTACGGGTACGTCGGGCGGCAAATATCCCCTAAAATGCGGCCTTACGGGTTTACCGGGAAACGTGCATCGCCAGGGATGCTCAGCGTTTCACAACTAAAACGTGCTCTTACAGAGATCCGGTCATGGCAGTAACGACCGTTTATGGCGTCATTGGCAGCCCTGTAGGTCATTCACTCTCTCCTTATATGCATAATGCAGCGTTCAACGCGCTCGGCATCGATGCTGCATATTATGCCTTCGACGTGGATAAAACGCAGGTCGGAAACGCAATACGTGGAGCCCTAGCGCTAGGGTTTGGCGGACTTAATGTCACCTTCCCTCTCAAAAAGGATGCTTTGCTTTACTGCAACCCTGACGCACTGTCAAAACGCCTCGGTGCGGTCAACACGATAGACCGCAACGGAGAAGGCTATAACACTGACGGCATTGGAGCCGTCAGTGCACTTAAAGAGGCGGGCATAACGGTTAAGGGCACTACCGTCCTGCTTCTTGGTGCCGGCGGCGCCGCGAAGGCAATTGCTGCGCAACTACTCGTTGCCGGAGCTCGCGTGCTCATCGCCAATCGGACAGAGAGTAGATCGCTTATCCTCGCCCGACAAATGACCGAAGCGAACGTCGATTGCGGCTGCGGAGACGTTGAGGCACATAGTCTCGTCGAGATCGATCACCTCGTTAATGAGGCGCGCGTACTCATCAATGCAACGACCGTTGGAATGCGCGGCGTTCTTGACGGGCAAACGCTCGTTAGAGCCCATCAAATGCATTCTGGGCTCGTCGTGTTTGATGTTGTCTATCACCCGCTTGAAACCCCCTTGCTACGCGAGGCGCGCTCCGCAGGTCTACAAACTATTGATGGAGTAAAGATGTTGGTGCACCAAGGCGCTGCGTCTTTCGCCCTGTGGACCGCAAAGGAGCCACCCGTGCAAATCATGGAGGCCACTGTGCGTGAGAGGCTCCTAAACGTGAACAGTGCGGAGAACGAGGACTAACGATAATGGCACTCAAGGCAGCAATCGTTGGTGGCTACGGGGAGATGGGGCGTTGGTTCGAAAGATTTCTTGTTGAACGCGAGATAGATGTAACGCTTGTAGGTCGGTCCTCAAAAGCACACTATGCGGATTACGATTTAGTTGTCATCGCCGTTCCCGTCGACGTTACTTGCGACGTTATCGCTGAAGTCGCACCTCAGATGAAGCCAGGCGCGGTCCTGTTTGATATAACCTCCGTCAAGAAAAATCCCGTTAAGCAGATGCTAATCAGTGCGCCGCCAGGCGTCGAACTCTTGAGCGTCCATCCGCTTTTTGGTCCCAGCATGCCTGACATGGAAGGGCAGACCGTCATCGTGACGCCGGTGCGCGGCGAACGCGGGCGCAGGTTTCTCATCAGCCTTTTCGAAAACGCCGGCGCCCATATAGAAGAGCTCTCTGCGGATGAGCACGACCACGTTATGTCAGTGATTCAAGGATTGACCCACTTCGGATATATCGCTACGGGTGCCACGCTCGAAGCGCTTCACTTTGATGTTAAGCGCTCTCGCCGCTTTATGAGCCCTGTATATGAGATTCTAATAGATTTTGTAGGCCGCATTCTTGGACAAAATCCTGCATTATACGCATCCATCCAGATGAATACAGATCGGTCCGTCCGCGAGGCCTTTCTGACACAGTGTGCAGCATTGGTTGAAATTATAAACGCAAATGATAGCGCGGCGTTCATCGCAACGATGAAACGGGCAGCAAAACATTTTGGCGATGCAGAACCGGCCTTAAAACGTTCAAATAAACTTATCATGGCCAACATAAAGGAACTAGAGGACTTCAAAAGATCTATTGGAAGTACTCGAGGACTGAGAAACGTTTACACAGGAGCAGTACACATCGGTGTTATAAAGAGCGCTTCCCCGCGCGAGATCTCTATTGAAGAGGGGTCCAAGGGCGTTATTTTAAAGACGGAAAACGTTCAGTTAATGTCCGACGAAGAAGTCAAACGATATCGATTGGCGCACGGACAGCGCTATAGGGATTTTTCGGCGGTTTTTCCTCCCGGAGCGAGCCCTGAGATTATCGTACGTGTGATTTCAACAGTCGCTGAGGTTAATTCAGTGAGCGTTATTGACCACTATACGCCACAAAGCAGTTACACGTTCCGCGTCTCGACCTACGTCGATGGTGATATCGAACGTCTTCACCGTGACGTGACCGAGCTCCTCGTAGGGATCGGCTGTAAAATTCGTTAAAAGAGTCTGATTTAGAGTAACGCTGGATAGCTTATTACCGGGAGTGACACACAGACTAAGATGAGCAAACTGGAAAAGGTTTTCATAACGGGCGCTACGGGGTTCCTTGGCTCTCACTTGGTCGACTGTCTTACGAAACACGGGACCACTATCAGCGTCCTCGTCCGTGGTCAACCGGACCGCATTACTAGAGACGGGCTCTGCGTGGTGCAAGGGGACCTAAGCCACCCGTTGATCATAAGCGATGCATCAACCGTATTCCATTTGGCCGCCATCTCGCACGTTGGCCGTGCGCTCGAAAATCCTCGGCAAACGTTCGAAACGAACACAGCAGGCACGTTGACCGTCCTTGAAGCGATCAGACAGTCATCATCTGTGGAGAAACTTGTATTTGTAAGCTCAGCCCACGTATACGGTGAGCCTATGTACCTTCCTATAGATGAGGGGCACCCCGTTCGAGCACAAGAGCCATACGCGGCGAGCAAGCTAGCGGCAGAAGCTTTCGTTTCCGCATACAGCAGCGCTTACGGTATACCTATAGCTATAGCCCGGCTCTTTAACACATATGGGCCTCGTCAACATCCCGATTTCGTTATCCCTTCGATCATCAGGAGAGCCCTCACTCAAGACGCTCTGATGTTAGGCAATCTTACCCCTACGCGGGACTTCACCTACGTAGATGATATAGTGGAAGCTTTTTTACGTCTTGCTGAAACCGGCAAGGGAGTCTATAACGTAGCATCAGGAGTTGAGATCAGTATCGAAGCGCTTGTAGCGCGAGTTGCGGAGATCCTCGGCAAACCTCTGACCATTTCGTCTCAGCGTGCGCAGCGCAGGTCGGCCGCCGTCGAAATTGAAAGGATGTGTGCAGATATATCGCGTATCAAAGCGCTAGGATGGAAGCCGCGCGTTAGTCTTATTGACGGTTTAACGAATACCTTCACCTGGTACCGCGACCAACTTTAGCAGAGCTGCCTTTATTATGGCAGTTGTTACCGTCGATGGGCTACGAAGGTCAAGGGGAATCCCTGTCCTAAACGAATACATAACAATGCTTGCGCGAGCTTCAAGCGTGCGTTACGCACGTAGCATCGACAGAAGCGCGGACAAGCGTTGGAAGTTTACCCCACGTAGCAAGCTTGTCCCCGACGATCAACAGGGAACCTACGACACCGCTTATGGCCTTTATGGCACTAAAAGCTGCTTCGGGATCGTTACTTAAGTTCCCAAGCGCCGAAGCAGCAGCGTCAGCCAAACACGCCGTTTCAGCGATAACACACGCGACGTCTGCTGTACCGAAGCTAATAGAGGGACCAACCGTAGCAGAAGACGTACAGACGCCCAAAAACCGGGTTGGTTCAATCTTAAACCCCACATCTTTGAAGGGGGAGACGCCTCCATATATGCCGATGATCACGTCACGGTCACTCGTAAAAGCGATATCGCCCCCGTTATCGACGATTGCATATGATGCACCTGCGTCTACCATCGCCTCAACGGCGAGATCTGCGATAACGCCTGCAACCGCAGCCATCGGTCCGACCTTCGCCGCTGACGAGGCGCCGAGCATCCTGCGAACGATATCTGGAGGGTCTCCGATATACTCTTCAACTGGTTCTAGCGNNGCGCGATGTGCTCGGGCGCATCAGCAATGATTGTAACGACGGTCTGCTTAAGCTGAAACTTCTCCTTCATTCCTCAGCGGTCTTGATGGCACCATGAGGGCACATTGTTATGCAGGTCTTGCAGAGCACACATCGGGTGAAGTCGATGGAGATCGACCGATCCTTGTTGTACGTAAAGACTTCCACAGGGCACACCGATACACACGCACCGCATTGCACACACTCAGCTTCGTCGAGCACGACTGGCATATCCATCTCCCGCACCTCGGTGCCACGCCGCCTGAATGCCTCAGCTACCTCTTCGACTCGTTCATCGGGCACATCGATCACTATTTCTCCAATAGTAGCGTCTACTAACGCCCGATCGATGTTGATGCGCACGCCCGTTTCCAAAACGACGTCTGCTAATAGGGGGTCCTGCATAACCTTTTGTGGAAATTTCAATACGATCTTCATAGAGACCTCTTGACGGTTTCACCTACATGCGAGGAGCTTGCTCAGATCCTCACTCGTAATGATGCCTACTACCGTGTTAGCCTGGTCAATAACGGGAAGTGCCGAGATGTTGTGCCGCTCAAGACGCCGAGCGGCAAGGTCAATAGGCTCGTCAGGCTTCGCTGTAATGACGCGCTTCGTCATTATCCCTTTTAAGCTATCGCCCTTGTTTAAAGCCACCGCTTTTGAGATATCATACGCTGTGACGATTCCAATGAGTTTTTTGTCAGCTGACACCACCGGCAAGTGATTCACTTGTTTTCCAACAATTATCTTTGCGGCTTCTTGTATACTGATCTCTTCATGCACGGTGATACTTGGGAGCATCACTTCTCGTACAAGCGGCGCCTTGGAAAGCTGCTTCATAGGCTTGAGTACTGCTTGGTTTGGCAACCGCATCGTTGGCAATGCGAGCTCAAATGTGCCTTTTCGTATCCACTCGGCAAGTTCTGTGGCGATTTCCTTTGCCTTAAAGAAGCTCGACATGGATGAAGTACGGACTTCCTTCCCATTAAGATCAATTATTCCTGATTTTAACTCTTCGTAACTGACTGTCATCAGTTCAGGCCGTGAACGACGGCCAACGCCGTAATCGAGAACCGTCGTACGGATATCAGCATCGCTGATCGCCGTTTTTCGCGCAATCCCTGCGTTCAGGACTGGAATCGGCACGCCAATCCCCACATACAGCGAAGTGCCGTATTTGTGCAGAATTGCAGCTCTGAGATAGTCGGTGCTCATCGCCTTCAGGTCGCCGGTCACCATGAGCGTGCCGAAGTTGTTCACAGGATCGTGCTGCGTCCCATGACCTACCACATATCCTTCAGCGCCGCAGAGGAAGATCTTCGTGCCCACGCCGATAGTCTCATAATCGGGATCATTATAGATGGGCGAAAGTGTGCCGGAACCAGAATAAGTCGCATTTCCGAACCGCGGCAACAACGTCCCCATATAGGTGTAGAACACCCTATCGGCAGAGTTGGTCGCGACGTTATATCGTTGATATGCGTTGCGGGGGTTCAACATGGTCGCCTCGTTGAGGTCCCCAATATTGATAGTAGTCTCTACGCTTCGGCGCGGATAGCAGTCGGTCGCATAACCAACGGCCTTTAAATGGACCTCCCTATGGGCAACGAGATCCTCGATGACGTGCGCCCCACCGTACTCAATACCACGCGTCTCTGAAAGCTGAGTGGCTCCGATGAACGCATCAACCGCAGCGACACCAGCATATGCTTCCACGTCGTTGAGCCACACTTTGCTCAACTTAATTGGCGGATCTGAGTGACCGAAGTTCATCCACACGCCAGACGAGCACATCGCACCGAACGTGCCAGTAGTGACGACGTCGACCTCTTGCGCTGCACTTTCTAGCCCCAGCTCCCCGACAATGTGAGTCATTTCGTCAGCTGTTACGACGTGGACGCTTCCGTCCCGAATGCGTTCGTTAATCTCTTCTAAGCTTTTTGGCACGTGCGTCTCCAAAAAAGTCGCTGCATAGCGAGTAAACAGTGATCGTATTGCGATAGCTATTATTTATTCTTGTTGGGCTCCAAAAAAGGCGTCTTTTCGTCGCACTTTTTATTACAGCCGACTTGTCTTTATTAATGAAAAAAGGCAGCTTAAAGTAATCTTTATGTCCAAATAACGTGTAGAAAAAAAGAATGCTTTCCATCGTTATTCCAGCACATAATGAAGCAGATCATATACATGGGCTCCTCGAAGCTTTCAGCGCTTTTAGCGGCTTAGAACTTATCATCGTGGAAGACGCGTCGACGGACGGGACCCAAAATATCGTGCAGGAATTTGCAGCGCGCAACAACAACGTAGTGCTCTCAAGCTGCGACACGTTAACCGGCAAGGGGGCCGCAATAAAGAGGGGGCTCGCGTTAGCGAAAGGGGATATTCTAGGATTCATAGACGGCGACGGATCGATTCATCCGAACGACCTCATGCGCGTCGCCGCTACGATCAACGACGGTGCGGATCTTGCTGTGGGATCTCGAGGCCTCCGCGACTCTGTTATTGTTCACCCGCAACCGCTATCGCGACGAGTCTCAGGTTCAATCTACAGTCTGCTCGCGCGTGCACTGTTGGACACCCACGTACGAGATTTTCAATGCGGCTGCAAGGTGTTTCGCCGCGAAATGTGGAACTCACTTACTATTACCTGCGATGGATTTGCGTTTGATTCCGAACTCATAGCGAAGGCGCACAAAAAAGGATTCGTCATTATCGAGGTGCCCATTACTTGGAGCAATAAGTCAAATAGTAAAGTTCGCATCCCGAGAGACGTCGTGCCGATGCTAAAGTGCCTCTTAAAAACACGGGCCCAAGTTAGGAGATGAAAAATGAACCGCAAGTACTTCGCTGCGCTGTTTATCGTCGCTGTCGTTCTGATCGTATTCAGGGTGGGCTTTTCCCTCGTTCAGTGGGGCGATTCGCAAGATCCTGATCCATGGAAGGTCCTCGGTGATACGAACAAATACGTCATCACCGGGCACTACTCCCCGTCTGAAACGCAGTCCACGTACTATGGAGCTTATTCAGTAGGCCTCCAAGCAGTGCTTGCGGCACTATCCGTTTTTACCGGCGTTGATCTCATCACGCTTGCGCTCTACTTCTTACAAATAGCAACGCCCCTCGTCATGGTAATAGTTGCGTACATTATAACCTCACGATCCGGCAAGGATACGACCTTGGTAATCCCGGTTATGATCCTTTTGGTAGGTTCATTCTTAGGCATCACGCGACAACAGTCGCGGATGATCGAAGAGAATGTGGGATTTATCCTCTTTTGTGGGGCCCTACTCTTCCTTTACCTCTATTACAACAAACGAGCCTCGCGTCGGCTTACGTTTTCAATGCTCACGATAATACTGCTCGCAAGTATTTTCACCCACCACATCAGCTTTCTGATGATCGCGTTGCTCGCGATGCCTTTCCTTGTTTTAAAACTGAAATACGCTGCCCCAGCCTACATCGCAGCCATTTTCGTGCCCTGGTGGATCTATTACCACGTGGTCAATGGCTACAACGGCCCCTATGTCGGCATCTTTTTTTACACTATCCTAGTATTGGCGATGCTCTACGCGGCCGCTGTTCTGTGCTTAACCGTCTTTCGGCGTTCGAAAACAACTCCAATTACCACACGGCTAATAGCGCGTCTGCGGCAAATACTCCTAACATTCTCAAATGCCAAGAGCCAACAAGTCACGACCTTCACGCTTATATTAGGCGCAGTGGCGGTCATATATTCCATCGCTACGCGATTGCAGTCAGGTTACGTGCCCTTCTTTTTACCCCTTGCTCCCCTTGTGCTCTACGCTGGCGCGTGTAGCGTAACAAGCGAGGATCACAAAGCTGACCAGTTAGACGTTAATTACACGCGCTACCTGCTCGTAATTCTCATTTTGCTCTCACTGGCAACCGCATTTGGTTTTATTATACAATCATACGTAAGTAGCGTCCTCACGAGCACCACTGCGCTTCATTCAATCGAAGGGCTTGCTTCTGTGGACTTAGGCAGCCGGTTTATGACATGGGTCGCATTCATCTACGGCCTCATAGCAACTATGGGCCTCGTCCTCGTTGGACGCGAATTTCACATCTCCAAACGTTGGCTTGCGCCTTCGTTGATCGTAACGCTGCTCATATTAGCTTCGATCAATACTGCAGTTCTTGCCGTGAACTACGACGCGAGCTTTGCGATTACAGCACCACCCGACAGTCGCGTCATCGCTACCGCGCAGTGGACTGCAGGAAAGGACCCCGACAACGCCACGATGACCGATTATAAAAACGAGATGGTGTATTGGTATTATACGGGTTCGCTTGTGACCTACACACCGCTGACTGAAGTTGATAACCTGACGGTGCTCGACTACATCTATCCCAATTTCCTCCAGACGTGGAACTACTCGGGCCATACAGGCATCAACTACTTGCTCCTCACCGCCACTCCAGAAAAGTTCTATTACGAGCATCTTTTCAACGGAAAGTGGAGGCTGAGCAGCCAGAATACAATGCTGTGGCAGAAGCACATCGCGGCAATTGACAACGGAGCACAGACTACTGCAACAAAAAATTATACGAATAGCTACGACAAGATCTATACGAACGGCTACTCGTACTACTATAAAGTGGTCGCGGTGTAGCGTAGAGTCGGGAGCACAGCCGTTGAACGAAGCAGCAGCTCACGACTATAAATCGACTGCTTTTCTGTTAAGGGGGTGGCCAGTGCCAAAACTACTCAATATAGCCAAGCGC
>PMYA01000097.1:5713-14873 GCA_003170935.1 Methanobacteriota archaeon | reverse complement strand
ATTTACATGTGGAGAGCAGAGATGTCGAATACCAACGTAAACCAAACTAAGATATTAGATTATCTGAAAAAAGGGGTTACTCTAGGTAAACAGTTCTTTAAAAGTAAATCAATCGCACGTGAGCTAGGTTTGAGCACTAACGAAGTCGGCACAAATATAAGCATGTTAATCGACAACTCCGAAAATATCGTTATTGAGAAATGGAGCTATTCTCACGGGACGACTTGGCGGGTGTATTCCGCAAAAGAAGCTTAAGAACGACTTTTTTTAGAACGCTTTGGAGAGGCATTGACTTCGATCTTAGTCATCAATAACTACGGCCAATTTGCCCACCTTATTCATCGTGCGGTTCGTGATCTCAACGTTGACAGCGAACTCGTGAAAAATACGCTCGGCGTAGACGAATTATTCCGACGAGATCCAGACGGTTTGATCTTAAGTGGTGGTCCTACCATGGATCGCATCGGAAACTGCAAGCTTTACGTTAAAGAGATTGACTTGCCTATCCTAGGGATTTGCTTAGGCCATCAGCTTATAGCCGAGACTTTTGGTGGCACCGTCAGTAAAGGCGCCTCGGGTGGATACGCGCATGTTGTTGTTGAAATCATCGAACCAGATGATATTCTCGTTGATATGGGGCCGATAATTAACACGTGGGCATCACATGCAGACGAAGTAAATCGACTGCCGAAGGATTTTACGCTGCTTGCGCGTTCTGAGATTTGTGAAGTGGAAGCAATGAAACACCTCAACAAGCCTATTTATGGCGTTCAGTGGCATCCTGAAGTGGCACAAACAGAATCGGGAAACGCGCTACTGCTGAACTTTGTTAAAATCTGCGAAGAACGTTAACGCTTCTTTTTGGGCACGGAAAAGTCGATCCGAATGGCACCCGTTGGACAGCTTCCTATGCACGTCGTGCAGCCAAGACAATAATTGGCATCCTTAACGAAGCATTTTCTCTTGCCGTCAATGACTTTAACGCCGTAAACTCGCTGCCCCTTTGGACAAATCCTCACACATTTTCCTGTGCCAGTGCACTTTTCCTGATCGATAAAGATTTGAGGCATTTAGCCAGTGTTTCCGAAGAATTACTCGATTTTCTCGTCTACCGGCAGCTCACTGACAAAATCATCCTTATTAAAATGGAGTGCCAACTCGCGCGAAGCAGCCTCTAACGAATCGGCAGCGTGTACCAAGTTTCTCACTTGCTCGAGACAAAAGTCTCCGCGCAGACTCCCGGGCATCGCTTCAATAGGGTTTGTGGATCCGACAAGTTGACGAACCGCTCGTACTGCGTTGAATCCCTCTACCGCCATTATAATGATTGGTCCAGAGGTGACGTAGTAGACTAGATGTTCGTAAAACGGCTTGTCAACGTGTTCTGCATAGTGTATTTTGGCCGTCTCAATGTCTAAATTCTTAAATTTCATGGCTCGAAGTTCCAGTCCTTTCTCCTCAAGCCGCGAAATGATCTCGCCAACAAGCCCCCTTTTTACCCCGTCTGGCTTAATCATAACGAAAGTAGATTCAATGTGATCTTCAGACTCCATTTAGGCCCCCTCACGCTTTCTTGCGCGCTGATCGACCGGCTTCCGTCCACGCAACTCGTCGCGCAAGACGGCCAAGCTTGAAGTTCTTCTCACATTTAGACGAGCAAAAATTATGTACCGTCCCATCTCGCTTCACGAACATCTTGCCGGTGCCAAGTTCGATAGCGCTTCCGCAAAAGACGCACGTTCGCTTTTCCATCATCTCACCGTGTCATCAGTTTCTTGGCTTCGTGTGACGTTTCGCGAAGCATAAGTATGTCTCCGATTTGAACGGGGCCGACACAATTTCGCGTGATTATTCTTCCCTTGTTTTGGCCTTCGAGGACGCGGCACTTTACCTGTTTCGCCTCTCCGTGCATTCCGGTGTTCCCCACTATTTCGATTATCTCTGCAGGCGTTGCGTCGTTATATTCTGCCACCGTATACCCTCCGTGATTTGTCCTACGAGACTAGCCTGAGCGAATCGTTTTGATTTGCTCGACGACTTCGTCGACGAGGGCTTTACTCTTCCCAGCATCGATGATTGCAGCTGCTGCCGAGCCAACGTCAAGTCCTGCCGCAGCTCCGAGATCGCTCTGTCGTTTTACATATACGTACGATATCCCTTTCTCGTCGCAAAGGGGGGGAATGTGTGCGAGGATTTCTTCAGGTTGAACATCTATACTAATTAATACGAGTTGAACGATTCCTCGCTCAATCGCTTTCGTGACTTCGTTCGTACCCTTCTTTATTTTCCCTGTATCACGGGCGCTCTCTAAGGCTTCTAACGACTTGTTTTCGATCTCGTCTGGAGTGTCAAATTTCACAAACATTGGTTTTGCCATACTCACATACCTCTTTCAGGATCCGAACGCAATAGCGAATCCTGTCATCATTCATCGATATAGGTGCTCTAATAGGAACCCAAAAAGCTGTATCGACCAAGCTTATTCTCGTCAATAGCCGCTTGCGATATCCTGTTGGTGTCCTCATTTTATATGGTTAGGTATAAATGCTTTTTCGATGGCGCGAGACCGAAGAACTAATTGGCTTCGCTAAGGCTGTCTCATCGGGATTCAACCCTGCTTATTTCAGAATATCCAGACGGCAGGAACTTAGCAACCTCATCAACAGCAATGATCTTTCTTAAGCCCTTCTTCTGGTCATCTCTAACCGTGCCGAGAAGTTCCCGTGAGATCATCTTTGCTAAATCACTTGAGTTATACTTTCCAGGCTCAATCACAACAAAGGGATGAGCAATCTTTGTTATAACTGATGCAGGTCCACCCACGATTTTTTCGTCGTGGATGCCGATAGCGAGTAGGGCCGCTGATTCGAGATAATGCCGCTCACCCCTGATAATAAAAGCTCCTTTGGGCAAATATTCTCCAGATTCAGGGGTTTTCGACACTTGGTTCGGATACACCCAGTAGCAACGACCGGAACTAAGACCCTGTTTCCAAATCGAAGAATAAGAAACAGCGAATTGCGCGGCCTCGCTTAAGGTTACCTGTGATACTTCCTTGCCTTGCGATTTCACAATCACGGCCGGCGCTCCGTGAACGTCAGCGTGAAGGAATAGGTCTCGAGGTTCTAAATACTTCTTCACCAATTCCTCATTTGTATCTGCATCTCTGCCCCCGATTACCAAAATACCCTCTGAAGAAAAAAACCAACGATATCGCTCGTACCAGCGAGGTCGTTTTTTCTTGGCACGACGTTTTTGAGGACCCACCTGTTTTAATTCATTTCCTTGTTCTTCTTTTAGTTTTTTCAATGAGAGGGCCAACGCACGTTCCGCACCCTCGGCCTTGGCTTTCATCACTTTCGCCTTATGATAGTACTTCTGAGCGTTTTGGGGGACATCTTCATCCACAACGATATCGATCAAAACACCGCTAACTTCTAAAGTAAGCGTTCCTGTGCTTGGATCGATCTCCTTGAAAAACGAGAAAGAGCTTAACTCATGGTTAACCTCAGCCCAAGTTTTTAACCTCCGCGCCTCTCTTACTGATTTAATTACACGATCGATCTCATGATACTTTTCAAACAGCAAATCCCCTTTCGACTGATACTCACGTTCTTGTGTCTTGAACTGTTGAATTGCCACCGTTTGCCTATCAACAATCTTCTGAAGTCGCGTTTTAGTTACCGGAGTGGGGCGTGATTCATCAATTTTTAGCCCGTAATATTCGTCGAGCGCTTCGTTAAAACTTGAAAAAAAGCGTAGTTTACATTTGTCGAATTGTACCAACTCAAATGGGAGGACGCCGATTGGCGCTGATTCACTTTCATATACAATATGAGGTCTTAACGTATTCGATCGCAACGGTTCAAAAACTTCTCTCAACGCTGCGTAGAGCCGTTGAACCTCTTCTGGGGTAAGGCTCTCGCTTTTTTTTTCGACTTCGGCTCTCAAACAAACTTCTTCTGCGTATAAACCACCCATGTTGAAACGCGTCGCGAGCGTTCTAACGACATCACGAGTGATGGAAGTTATGACCGCTTCAAACTCATTGTAGGATAGATCAACGGGGCTGAGTTGCGCTGAGGGGTACTCGTATTGTTGCCCCCTTATGACCTGTCGCGAAGCTGACCTCACGCCTCGCAAGGGCAATATGATACGCTTAGATTCGTCAGTAAGGATGACGTTCCCTTTTGAAAAGAACTCACATATCAAGTAGCGTTCATCGTCGCTACGAACAAAACGTATTTCGACAACCCGATCAAAATCATGCTGCTCGATTGTGCTGATCCGTCCACCTTTGAGTTCTTTTCTAAGCAGCATCGGAAAGCTTGGCGGCAGGGCGGGTGCTGCAGTGGGAGCATTGGTGAGGTGTAACCGCTTTCCGGCCTCAATTATAAGATCTCGTTTCCCTGTATTGGTCACAAGCTTTAAGCGAAGTTCGACGGGTGTAAGTTGGTATGCCTTTTCCAGTTTTGCTCCGATCAGGCTGTCAAGTTCTGGCAATAGCGCTGCAACGTCAACGCTCGTCATTACCGTCTTCAAGCGATCACCCCTCGCTTCGCTGCTCGTGTGCTAATCAGACCGAATCCTATCACGCGTCGTTTGACTTTGATATTAAACCTCCCTTTTTACAGAAAGTCTCTGCCTAACGTATCTACGGCCTTTTTACAATATTAATTAAGACGCTGGTTTACGTTTGACTTTAACAAGTCTAGTTTTACCGTTGTGAAGCCGCAAAACATATAAGCACAGTTGCTTGTTAGTTGATGTCAAAGCATGGCAAAAACCAAAGGTAAACCCGCCCCTAAAACTGAAAAAAAAGGTGCCTCGCGAAAGGCTGAACAAAAGGGTTTGGTAAAAGCAGATGAAAAGCAAGAGCCAGATAGACAAGTCAAACATGTTGAAGGCATCAAAAAGACAATACTTTCATCGCTGTTGGGTATTATCGGAGGGGTGGCTTCGTTTTACCTGTCAGCTTACAGCCTTTTCTTCCTTATTGTAATCGTATACAGCCAAAGGGTCATCCTACCTCGTATCGGTGTTGATGCGAAAGAATTTCGCGCTACGGACTGGTTTTTCCTTGTGTTCATGACCGTCGCGTTCTGGTTTGTCACTTGGACGATATTGCTTAATCCAGCGTGACCAAGCTAAAACGGGCACATTCCGATGAGAATTGCAGTACTAAAAAAAGACAATTGTCGCAGCAAGAAATGCGGCACAGAGTGTCTGCGTTTTTGTCCCCCGGTCAGAACAGGCGACGAAACGATCGTTATCGGAGAAAACGGTAAACCAGTCATTTCAGAAGAGCTTTGCGTCGGGTGTGGGATCTGTATAAAGAAATGTCCATTCGGTGCAATAACGATAGTCAGTTTACCTGAAGAACTTGAGCAACCCACCCACCGCTATGGCGTTAACAGTTATGCCCTGTATGGATTGCCGATTCCGCGCAGTGGCCGCGTTACAGGTATTTTAGGCCCGAACGGCATAGGCAAAACCACTTTAATCAACATCTTAACAGGGGAGACTAAACCTAACTTTGGTCGAGAAAACGTTAGCGAAGAAGATGTTCTTGAATACTACTCAGGTACAGACGTCCATGATTATTTGAAAAATGTTTATGACGGCAAACTCAGAACTGCGAGCAAGCCACAATACGTCGACCTCATCCCTCGCGCGTACACCGGCAAGGTAATCGATCTTATAGAAAAGGCCGACGAACGTGGAATACGAAGTACGCTGTTCGATCGACTTGAGCTGGATAACGTCGAAGAGCGAGAGGTAAGACACTTAAGCGGAGGAGAATTACAGCGCCTAGCGATTGCAGCTACCATCGCTCGTGACGTAGATTTCTACTTTTTCGACGAACTTACCCCCTACCTCGACATATATCAACGTGTTAACGTTGCCCACTTAATTAGAGAACTCGCAAAGCGAAAGACTGTCCTCGTCGTCGAGCACGATCTCGCCATACTTGATTTGCTCGCAGATGTTGTGCATATTGCTTACGGTGAGCCGGGGACTTACGGCGTTATAACCAATCCAAAAGCGGTTAGAGTGGGGATAAATGAGTATCTCACAGGGTATCTAAAAGAAGAGAATGTTCGAATTAGAGGAGAGTCTATTAAATTTGAACTCCATGCCCCGCGCTTTGATATAGATACGCGTACCTTGGCACACGTAGAACACCTAAAGAAGAGTTACAATTCGTTCAAATTCGAAGCAGCGGGTGGTGACCTTACCAAAGGTGTGATCGGCGTTATGGGCGCAAACGGTACTGGGAAAACAACGTTTGTCAAATTACTCGCAGGCGTTATCAAACCTGACGAAGGTAGTGTCGACGTTGAGGTAAAAACTTCTTATAAGCCGCAGTACTTGACACGAAACGAGAATACAGATGAAAGCGTCGGCTCGTTCCTAAAATCAGTTACAGACTTTTATGATTCAAGCTACTACCGAACAGAAATCCTAAGACCATTGCAGCTTGAACGTATGCTAGACCGGCCACTTGAGACACTAAGTGGGGGCGAGCTCCAGCGTGTAGCCATCGCTGCTTGCCTGAGCCGCAATGCAGACCTTTTTATGCTTGATGAACCAAGCGCACACCTTGATGTAGAACAAAGGGCTTTGGCTACAAGCCTTATCAGACGCTTCACCGAAAATAAAAAGGTAGGTACACTCCTCGTCGACCATGATATCTATATGATCGATCTCGCAAGTGAGCGATTAATGGTTTTTACAGGGAAACCTGGCGAAAACGGAAAAGCTGAAGGTCCCTTTGATATGCACACCGGAATGAATCGCTTTTTGAAACACATTGGAATAACTTTCAGGCGGGATGAAGACAGCCACCGTCCACGAGTTAATAAAACAGGTTCCAAGTTGGACCGGAAGCAACGCGACGAAGGAGAGTACTACTACCCAGAGCAGTAGTCCAAGCCTTTAGAGCTCTAGAGGTTGCATAAGTGTATGACATTTCCAAATGACCTGTACGATTTGAACTCGACTGCGGGTCTCTTATTGCGAGTTTTACTCTTTGCAGTTGTCACCATCATCATAGCACAGGTGATAGAGAGATTACTCGAACGATACTTGCGACAAGCGTCGATACGGTTAAAAGTAAGCCCCACAAAATATCTCGTGCTTCGGCGGCTTGTTGTTGCTGGCGTCTATGTAACGGGCGTCATCATACTTATCTATTCAACGCCACAGTTGCAATCGCTCTCTATCGCCATTTTTACAAGTGTCAGTATTATCGGTATCATCGTCGGTATTGCTGCTCAGAGCACCATTTCAAATGTCATCGCAGGTATAGCAATTGTCGTATTCAAACCCTTTGGCGTTGGTGATTTTGTGACCTTACGCGGCGAATCGGGTTTTGTCGAGGATATCACCTTTAGACATACGGTTATTCGTATACTCGATGCTCACATGATCGTACCAAATTCGGCGATTACAAACGAGGTGGTGTTTAACCACTCAGATCATAACATAGAAGCCCGCTTAGATATTCGCGTCTCTTATGATTCAGATTTGGGCTTGACAAAACAAATTATCCAACAAGAAGCACAGAAAGCCGCTGAGGTCGAACAAGGCACGATTAACGTTGTCGTATCAAAAACTGATGAACAAGGGGTTACGTTTTCACTTATCTTTAGATCAGAAGGCTCACCATTTGACTCCGTAAACAATCTAAGAGAAGCAATCGTTCTTCGACTTTTGAGCGAAAACGTGACTCTACGGTAATTACGAAGGCGTAGTTACCAAGTCTGACGTAAGAGGAATAGTATTGCTAGTCAAAACGTAAAATTCTGATCTCACTGGAGCAGCAAAAATATGACGACCGCCGCTAATGCACCAAAAGCAGTTGCGAGTAGATTTACTGTGCTGTTTGTTAAGTAATGCCTTCGCTCTAACACCGCCCCCAGAACGCTGTCAATATTAACCCCGAACAAACCGCCTAGAACGACTGGAACAATCATGCTGAGCGCTCCTAGTCCCAATAAGGCCGCTATGATTGCTATAGCTCCAGCGCCTGCTAGCGCAGAGACCTCACCAAGTGTAGTTATCCCCCCATCTGCACCGGTTGGGACGACCTTTAGATCAGTAATCAATCGTGGAAGCTTTCTGTAAGTCTGTCCAATTTCACTCGCTAAGGTATCGCCAGTGGCTGTTGCTATCGCACCGACATAAGCTGTAATTAGCAAAACGTTGCCTGTAATACCGAAAGCGATGGCACAAACTAGAGCAACAAGTCCATTTCCGAAGACATTCCTATAACCCCTCGCACCACCCGCTCCTTCTGCAATACCAATCGCTCGTTTGTAGTCGTACTTATATTTCGTAAAAATGCCCCCAATGACGAAAAATGAGAGGATGAGGACGAACCAACGAAAGTCTGTGAACGAAACGATCAAGAGGCCCATTAAGATGCCGCTAATAACGCCTGAAATGTCTGCTAGTTTGGCCCTCCTAAGGGTATACCCTAAAAAGATCATGAAGAGGAGCGTTAAAAGAAGTCGGACCACTGGCACTGAGTAAGACAAGCCGTCGAATAACCACATAGCTAAGCCAATACCGAGCGGCACGACGACATTCTCCTCTACTTCACGCAAGATATTCCTCAACAACGCACCCACAAGCGCGCCAATCATAGCAACAAAAAGCAGAAAGTCGGCTGAAGTGCTCACGTTAGTAAAAGTTGCAGCTGCTCCTCCGACCAGAAATCCGAAGAAACCTCCAGACAACACGAAAATCAAGCTGCTGGTGAAGCTACCATATGACTCAAACAAAACGGCGAGAACCTCTGCCAACGTTACAATTATAAGCGCGACACTGACTATATACAACGGTAAACCAGAGACCACGCTAAAGATGCAAAGCGCAGTTAAAGAAAACGTTAGAGCCAGCGGTTTTACGAGCACTTCGGATTTTCGGTCCGCAACAGTCGCGACTAGCATGAAAATGTTCATCTTAGGGTTTACAAGCGCAATCAATAAAGACAAAAATAAAAAGAAAAAAAGTGAGCCCGTACTTCCTAAAAAAGGAAGGACGAATGCGACCAAACCAAAACTCGCGCGAATTATCAGCCTACGAGCTGTAACAACATTCACGCTAATCACATTCTAGTTCAAGCTCGAAGTACTTTACGTTTGTGAAGGCT
>PMYA01000097.1:0-5689 GCA_003170935.1 Methanobacteriota archaeon | reverse complement strand
GTTGTGCTTGTCGTCGCTGAAAAAGACCTCAATACTGTTGAAGCGTATAAAAAGCTAGGAGCCTTCATCTCATGGTGCCTCGATATTGGGATAAGTCGCGTCACGGTCTACATAAACATGCTGCATCTGGGGGAAGAGGTTAACCAAAAGTTGCGATCTCAAGTAGTCCAGAGAATATCGGACTGCCTTCAATCTACTGCAGTCGCTGCCACCATTTACTCACCAGACGGGCAAACCCTTGTAAGCAGCGACCAAGCACCCGCAGTGAGTATCTCTATTGGATATGGCGGTAAGAAAGAGCTCGTCGATGCCATTAGATCAATAGCACAGAAAGTCAAGGATAAAGAGCTGCGAGCTGAAGATATTTCTGAAGAAACCGTAAGTTCAAATCTGGTCTTCAAAGAGGAGCCTGAACTGGTGATACGAACGGGTGAAAATCGGCTGACTGATTTTTTGATATGGCAGGCTGTTTATTCGGAACTATACTTCACTGAAGTGAACTGGGCAAATTTCAGGAGAATGGATTTGTTTAGGGCTATTCGAGATTATCAAAAAAGACAACGGCGGCACGGGCTCTGATCGCCTCACCACTGATCACAACAAGCGAATTGTGCGCTACGCTGATCGAAAACAACTTTGACCGCCATATGGTTTGAATGCCAAGCGCACTTCACAAACATCAAGTTCAAAGCTAAACATGAATATAGCTATTAAACTGCTTACTTCAACAAAATTCGCTATCGCTATAATCGCCGTAATAATTGCCCTAGCAGCGTTTGGGACTGTTTATCCCGGTGGTGACGCTATTTTTGGATCATGGCTTTTCCTTCCCTTCATCGGGCTGCTTGCATTGTCTACCGTAACTTGTAGCTTAACGAGAATCCGTCCTTTATGGCGCGCTGTTACGCATCCCAAACTAGAAGTCGACGATCAATTTTTACAACAGCTCCCATACCACACAAAGCTTACAGGAGTCGCGATTTCACAATTCAAAGCCCATTTAAAAGGATTCAAATGGTATGAGTCAACTAGTTCAGAAACCACTTTTGTATTTGCTCAAAAAGGAAGAATCGGCAGATTCGGACCCTATATCGCACACTTTGGCGTGTTAATTCTCTTATTGGGGGTTGTTATCGGAGCGGCTTTTGGTCAAACAAATCCCTACAACGACACGATTACAGTGATCCCAGTTGGGGGGTCGCAGCAAGTTGATGGCTTTGTTCTACGACTCGATAGTTTCAATGTGAGCTATTATGATAACGGCGCTGTGCGGGAATACAGAGCGATTGTTACGATAATAGACGGCAATCAAGTGCAAACTCGCGACATAACGATAAATGGGCCAACTAATTATAAAGGGCTGACTTTCTTGTTATATGGTTATGATTCTCAAGGAGTGATAGAATCCGGAAAAGCAAGCTGGGTCGCATTTCAAATAAAGAACGATACTGGAATTACCCTAGTTTGGACAGGAGCCGCAGTCACGCTTCTTGGAATAATGTTGTCGCTCTATATATCGCATAAGAGGGTTTGGATAAAGTTGTATAAAGAGCAGATTACACTTGGAGCGATAAGCAACAAAAACGTCGTACGGTTCTTAAAAAATATTGATAATTTGTGTGCAAAGCTCGAAGATCATTCTTAAGAACCCCAGCACAGTGATCGGATTAGTATAAGTAATGATGTTTTATTGAACTGACAAAACACGATTATGGACATCGCAGCCATTGAGCGTTTGGGATTTGAGATTGCACTTGGAGCTTACCTCATATCGTCGATTCTTTTTATCCTCTATTTGTCATCAAAAAAACGACGCCTTGCAGATATGGGGTTTACCCTCACAGCCTTTGGATTCGCGTTTCAAACCTTAGCACTCATAACAAGATGGTTTTATGCGGGCCACCCACCGTGGGTGAACACCTACGAAGTGATGTCGTTTTTTGCATGGACCGTCGTAGGCGCATATCTCGTACTTAACATTAGAACTGACTACAAGAGTGTCGGAACGCTCGTTGCGCCGCTTGCGTTTGCCACACTTGGTTTCGCTTCATTACAGCCTTCAAACCCAACGCCACTTATCCCTGCGCTGCAGAGCGTCTGGCTTCTTATACACGTTCCCATCGTTGTAGTGTCTTACTGTGCTCTTTTTATCGCGTTCGTGGCAAGCATTCTCTTTTTATTTAAAGATAAACAGCTGAGCGAGCAGCGTACTTTGAAGGATAAACGCCTGCTAAAAAATAGATCCACGGAAGCAATGCGTGCACTTTCGCAGGAACATACAAACATCCTTGACAAGTTAAGTTTGACCCAGTTGGACGACCTAGCATATAGAAGCGTCGCAGTAGGATTTCCTCTCCTCACTATTGGAATTATAACCGGTGCGATATGGGCCGAGGCCGCCTGGGGGAGCTACTGGAGTTGGGATCCAAAAGAGACGTGGTCGCTTATCACCTGGTTTGTCTTTTTGATGTACTTACATGCAAAAACACAGAATTGGAGTTCATCGCTAGCCGCTTACATCGCTGCGTTTGGATTTATTTCCGTGATTTGCACGTTTTTGGGTGTGGCATATGTCCTTCCATTTCTCGAGACTTATATTAGCGTAAGCACGGGGTTGCACAGTTACGCCGGAGGCGGCGACGTCGCGGGCACGGTGTTTTTCTGTGGAATCGTGGGTTTTGTATTCTTGTTGCTCTTCATGACGCGTAAAAAGCCACCACACGCGAGCGATACGCCATTAGCAGAAGCTACACCTGAAGTTACTCAAGTTGATTAGTCGCAGATCGTCCTTTTATTCAATAACTCGACATCTTCAAAGTCATTGATGTTAATAAAAGTGCACAATTCTGGGTCGATGGCACGAATCTCTTCTTTTGGCACGTAGTTAGCCTGCAACTGATCAACCACATACATAATCGCACCTTTACGCCTCCGAATGGCCGCTTTCGCAGCTCGAATAGTCGTCTCGCGCCGATATACCGCATGCAACGGTTCCAGCGGATATGGGATAGCTACATCGTATCCCACCGCCTTACGAAAAAGCAGGTCTACAACATCTGCTTTTATGAAAGGCATATCACATGCAGCAACGAACGAATATTCAAAACTAGACGCTTCTAGTCCACTGCAGATGCCTGCCACAGGACCAAAGCCCTGAACCTCGTCTCGAACAACCTTGACTCCGGCAAGGTGCAACTTCATTTGCTGCTCTTCGTCTCGAGCAACAACAATTATCTCGTCAACGCATTCAGACAGTGTTTCGACAATATGGTTCAGTATGGGCTTCCCACGAAGTTTAAGCAGCGCTTTCTCAACATAATTCAATCTGGAACCTTTGCCTCCCGCCAAGACTACCGCAGTTCTCATCAATCGTTTAGGGCCGTAATTCCAGGGACAAAATCTCGGAGAATCTCTTTAACCTCTTCGTGGGTTATAACGCAGGCTCTTCTTGATAGGTTGAAGACCTCTTCAACTTCGACTTTCCCTATTTCGTTGAGAAATAGAAAAGCACGCTGAACGATGTTGACCCTACGTTCCTGCTCTCGCTTTTGATAAGTACGTATAGCTCTTAGAAGGTCAATTCTTCGAAACTCTGGCCAATAAGGAGCACAGAAATACGAACAGCACTCGTTACCATTCGCCTGCCAAGGCAGGAAATTGGATGTTCGTTCTTCACCACCTGACCTGATGATAAGGTCAACGTCAGCGAGAGCATTGTTGTTGTAAAAAAGATGTGCAAGGACGTTTTCATCGATTTCATCAACATTTATTACGTTGTCTTCAACTAACGTTGCGATAGATCGCACAACGTCCACGATCTCCTTTCTNNACGTTCCCCGATCATTCGAACTCGAACTTCCTTTTTGTAGATTTGGTCTTCGTTAAACAAATCCTCAAATCTTCGTTCGATCAGTGAGAATAAGGGCTCGAGCTCTTGCTCGGGCCTCCCGCAGTTTTCAGTTGAAAATGAATAGAGCGTAAGTTCTTTAATTCCAAGATCAAGACACCACCATAAAACCCGCTCCGTCGTCAAAGCGCCGTAAACGTGGCCATTTGTATGGGGTTCGCCAATCTTGTCAGCATATCGACGATTACCATCCTGTATGATGGCGACATGTTGCGGAACGGGGGCCACCTTGACTTCTCTGACCAACAGCCGTTCGTAAGCTTTATATAACGAATTATGAGCGTTTTGTCTGATCCACGACATAATGCCCCTAAAACACAATGTCCTTAGTTAAGGAAATAAGCCCGTGTTCTTCGCTTAGAAGCGACCGGACGACGTCTTCATATGTGTCCTTCAATGTATAGACGTTGTGATTCTTGGTGACGTCTATCCTAAATATCCCCAACCTAGTATTCATAAGCCCTACCATTGCGGAAACTCCGCGATAACTCACTTCATATCCGTTATCCTTTAAATGTTGGTAGACTTCTTCAGTAGTAAAGATATGCTTTTCTAGGAATAGCCCGAGGACAGCCCTTCGTACTCCTAACCCATCTCTTTCAAGATAATTTTTCAAACGGGCCTCAACATTCCTGTCGTTCAGCTCCATCACATCCGGGGCAATTATAAATCACCAACGAGATATTTACATTTTCGGTTTGAAACAATCGCGTAATGGTGTAGTTTCCACCGTCATACCGTCTGGATAAGTCTCAACGACGCACGCGTGCTCTGCTAGCTGTGGATGATTTGTTGCTAGCTTCAAAGCTAATTGCCATGAAGTGAAGAACTCGCCGTTTATAACCATATATTCCTTGCTCGAAACGCCTCTAAGATGCTCTATACTCGGCATAGACTGCAAAACGCCAAAAACGAGGGTTCCGTCGTCGGTAACTTCATCGAATGGGCGAGCTAAACGTCGCGCTTTGCGCTTTAGTCGCTCTCTGAGCTGAACTCTGTCTTTTGACGATGAAGAACAGAAATATATCAGCAGTTCATCACTAACAATCTCTAAAGCGATCTCTCGGCTGCCGAAAGCTGCATAACCAGTTTTGAGCGGAATAAACCCTTTAGAGGTCATAGCGTCATAGTTTGTCTCTGAAAATTCAAGTTCGTTTAGATTGAGGAAACCTCCGAGATTCTTGAGAGCTTCGACAATCGCAGGAACAGGCTTAATCGCTGGAATCTCTACTCCAGCATGCAGACCGAGTTTCTTAGCATATTCGAGCGCTTCGCAATAGCGTGAGGATGAAAAGGTATCCCACTCTTCTAGCGGGGGGTGAAATCGTATTTCATCCAACCCAGCGCAAGCGAGCGCGTCGAGAGTGCAGTCCGGGGGGGCAAGTGCACTGTAAAGATGTATGTGATGCTCCGACCCAAACTCACTTTTTAAAAGCCTGATGTAGTCTAGAACCCGATTGAGTTTTAACAAAGGTTCCCCGCCCGTGATACCCGTACCAAGAGCGTCCATGGACCGGGCTTCTTCTAAAACGTCAGCATCGTTTCTTACGAGCCGCTCATTAGCATATACGGCGTCTGTTCCCTTCCTATGGTCGGACAAAGGGCAATAGTAGCAGCCCCTGTAGCATAAACCGGTAACAAAAAGCACCATCTTAGCGCCTAGTTGACATAACTCGCATCCCTTGCTATGTCCGGTTCCCATAACACTCAATTTCACTTCAGCATTTGAACTCATCTGATTTGGTCGTTAATAATTTGAATGAAATCCTAATATAACCCTCT
>PMYA01000158.1 GCA_003170935.1 Methanobacteriota archaeon | reverse complement strand
CCTTTAGAAATATTTATAGTAAAGCGGAACCAGAGTTCCCACTCCAGTAAGAAGAATGAGTTTTCTTATTTAGGCATTATCAAAAGGAGAAATGAGAGGGGTGGCGCAGACTTGTGTAGCACGTTAGGCATCGTTAATGAAAACGGTACACCGTTTTCTTCGAGTGGCATTGTTAAAGGAATTCGTTTGATGAATGAACGATGCAACGGACTCGGAGGTGGCTTTGCAGCTTATGGGATTTACCCCGAATATAAAGATTATTACGCTCTGCATATCCTATTGAAGGATCTTGCTCAGAAAGACCAAGTAGCGGAAATGCTGGAAGAGCACGTCAACATTTATAAAGACGAAGAAATCGCAACGCGAAATGTCCAAGGCATCTCACAGGATTACATCCCATGGCGCTTCTTCGTAGATGTGCCTGATAAGTACGCAACTGCCGCAGATGATTACATCATTGACCTTACAATGAGGATTAACAATACAAGCGATGCTTTGGTCATCTCAAGCGGCAAGAATATGGGCGTTTTCAAAGCTATTGGCTATCCTGACCAAGTAGCGGAGCTTTACAAGCTAGAAACGTATGAAGCTTACCTGTGGTTAGCTCATGGACGATATCCCACAAACACGCAGGGGTGGTGGGGCGGAGCACATCCATTTAGTATCTTAGATTGTAGCATCGTACATAATGGAGAAATTACCAGTTACGGCACAAACAAACGGTTTCTCGAGTCGTATGGGTACAAATGCAGTAATGCTACCGATTCTGAAGTGTTGGCTTATTTGTGGGATCTGTTAATTAGAAGACATAAACTACCCATCGAAATTGCATCTGAGGTATTAGCTCCTCCATTCTGGGAAAAGATAGATCGGATGCCTGCTGAAAAGAGGCGGGTCATAGAGGCGTTGCGAATTACCTACGGTGCTGCAATGATTAATGGTCCTGCTAGCCTCTTGGTAGCGGACGGTTCTGGGCTCACTGGAGTAGCGGGAAAGGGCACTATGGTTGGGCTCACGGATCGAATCAAGCTACGGCCTCTGGTGTGCGCTCGAAAGGACGAGTATACGTTTATGGCGAGCGAAGAGAGCGCAATAAAGGCAATCTGTAAGAATCCAGACTTTGTATGGGCGCCACGCGCGGGTAAGCCGACAGTAGCATTGGTGAATGGAGATGTATAGTTCCGTTCCTGAATTTAGAGTGGCCATCGACAGGCAACGATGTAGGCTGTGCAAAAGATGCGTAGAGAATTGTTCTTTTGGAGCACTTGAATGGCGGGGAGATAGGGTCAAAGCATTTGACGATCGGTGTGTCGCTTGTCAGAGATGCGTTAGCATGTGTCCTGAAGATGCAATAACACTCCATCGAACGCCTTCGGTTATGAGTGCCCATCCTGTTTGGACCGAAAACGCGCGAAGAGATGTGTTCACTCAGGCAAGAACAGGCGCCGTTCTGTTGGCAAGTACTGGAAATGAACTGCACGAGCGCATCATCTTTGACAATCTACTACTTGATGCGTGTCAGGTAACAAACCCGGCGATCGATCCTTTGCGAGAACCAATCGAACTTCGGACGTACATTGGGAAAAAGCCGCGATCTGTGGAATTTGAAGCGGTAGGTAACGACATAAAGCTGAAGACCGAGCTCTCGCCGACGCTCAAACTCGAAATTCCGGTAATGATAGCTCAAATGTCTTACGGGGCTCTCAGTCTAGAGGCACACGAGGCGTTAGCTCGAGCTGCAGTGATGAGTGGCACTACCATGGGTTCGGGAGAAGGGGGGCTTCACAAGAAGCTCTACCCGTATGCAGATCACATCATTGTGCAAGTTGCCAGCGGGAGATTTGGCGTCCATCCAGCGTATCTCCAAGCCGGAGCAGCGGTTGAGATCAAAATCGGTCAAGGGGCTAAACCGGGGATTGGAGGGCATCTGCCGGGAATCAAAATAACTGATGAAATATCAGAAACACGAATGATTCCGGTAGGGACGGATGCCATAAGCCCGGCCCCTCACCATGATATCTACTCGATTGAAGACCTTGCGCAGCTAGTCAACTCATTAAAAGAGGCAACCAGATACAAAAAGCCGATTTTCGTGAAGATAGCTGCAGTTCACAACGTTGCTGCCATCTCTAGCGGCGTTTGCAGGGCGGGTGCAGACGCGATCGTAATCGATGGCTTTCGAGCGGGCACAGGCGCAACTCCCAAAGTAATTCGGGACAACGTAGGTATACCCATCGAACTTGCACTTGCCGTTGTTGACCAGCGTTTACGAGAAGAAGGCATACGAAATGAAACGAGCTTGATTGCGAGCGGTACTATTCGAAACAGTGGCGACGTTGCAAAGGCGATAGCGCTTGGAGCTGACGCCGTGAAGATAGGTACTGCTGCCCTCATTGCTCTCGGCTGCACCGTTTGTAAACGATGCTATACCGGTAGATGCGCTTGGGGGATAACCACTCAGGATCCGAAACTAAGGTCGCGGCTCGATCCGGAAGCGGGGGCGCGGCGAGTCTCAAACTTATTATTAGCTTGGTCAATAGAGCTAAAAGAAATCCTTGGAGCGGCGGGAATAAACTCAATCGAAAGTTTGAGAGGTAATCGCGATCGGCTTCGAGGGTACGGATTAGATCACACGACGCTGGACATCCTCGGTATCCAACCCGCTGGTAGGTAGGTGAGCGTTTAAACCCTCCTGCTTTCTTAAATGAGGTGAAACGAAATGGGCTGCTTTGATTGTGACGAATTACAATTTCATTACAGCGAAGGTTGTGATGCTTGCATAGATTCACTCGTCAACTTTGTTCCGCGGAGCTATCGTGCGTGCTTGCGTGTAAATGTGGTGCTTTGATATATGGATAAGAGACGTAACAAAGCGAATATAAAAGCGATGACAGTTAGTGTTGCGGCACTCTTGGTGTTGCCGCTTGCTAGCAGGACAACAAAAGATATGCGTGATAGGGCAAACTCGTTAAAGCCGCCTAAATGATCCTATACACGAGAGCGATCGACAAGCTACAAAGCGCGACGCTCTCAAAGGTAATACATGCGTATAGTAGCGAACTACAAGCACTTTAAGGTCCTCAACGAGGAGATCCAACAGGCAATTAAGAATGGGGCAGCGCAGCTGACACTTGAGGACGTAAACGGTCAGAGTTTCATTGCCAACAGTTTGAGAGGAAAACTCAAAATCGACATCTACGGCACCCCTGGAAATGACTTAGCAATGTTCATGGATGGTCCAAAAGTGACCGTTTTTGGCAACGCCCAAGATGGCGTCGGAAATACCATGAGTTCAGGTACAATTGTCATACACGGTGATGCACGAGATATTTTAGGCCATAGTATGCGTGGTGGCAAGATTTTCGTTCGAGGTGACGTAGGTTATAGGGTGGGCATACATATGAAGACGTACAAATCGAACGTCCCAATAATAGTTGCCGGCGGATGCGCCGGAGACTTTCTTGGGGAGTACATGGCTGGCGGCATTATTATTATCCTGGGACTTCATAACGCGGCTAAGAAAATCGACTTATTAGGGGACTGGGTCGCTACGGGACAACACGGAGGCGCTATTTATGTCAGAGGCGAGGTCGATGATAGCAAGCTCGGAGACGGCGCAGCGCAATTTCCAATGACAGCTGATGACGAAATGATCGTTAAGAAAGTGCTTACAGAGTACTGTAGCGAATTTAGCTTGAGCCTTGAGCGCGTTTTAGAAACGGAATTCAAAAAGATAGCGCCAGGCTCGCTCAGACCTTATGCTGCGTTATATACCTGTGAATAGTTTGCGGAGGCGACGTGCACTTGTTGTCATATGAAGACTTAAAGCTGAAAGTGTGGGATACTGAAAGATGCTGCGGATGCGGGGCGTGTGTAGGCGTTTGTCCTACAGAAGCTCTATATTTCGATGAAGGGGCTGACCACCCCACATCGAATGACTATTGTAAAGTGACGCGAGATTCAGTACCTTGCGCGGCCTGCTACTCTGCTTGTCCGAGAGTTGAAGAAACCAGCTCTGATGGATTCGGGGAGATCATTTCGATATTTGAAGCAAAATCTAAGGTTCATGTATCAGACGCCCAGTCAGGTGGAGTGGTGAGTTCTATACTTGCCGCTGCATTTGAGGCAAATCTAATCGACGGCGCGATAGTGATGGACGTTGATAAATGGAGCCAGTTATCCCAACCCGCATTCGTGCAAACGTCGGATGAAGTTTTTAAGTCGGCAGGATCAAAGTATTTTTGGGCCCCATTGCTGACAGCGCTTAGAGATGCGATAGAAGACAGAAAGCTACGTAAGATCGCTGTTGTAGGAACGCCTTGTGTAGCCACAGCGGTTCGAAGAATTCGCGAATCGGACGTCGACGTCTTATCAATATATAAAAACGCAATCCGACTTTCCCTTGGCCTGTTTTGTACCGAGGTATTCACTAACAATCTCCTTTACGATTTGCAAACAAAACACGGGATAAAGCCGTGGGAGATTAGCGGGCTAGACGTAAAGGGAAAACTTATTGTTAAACTTAGAGATCAGACTACGCTCGAGGTGCCTCTTAAAGAAGCAAGCGTCTCAAAAAGAGGGGGTTGTGCTCATTGCGTTGACTTTACGAGCGAAGATGCAGATTTGTCGTTTGGAAGCGTTGGCGCATCTGCAGGTCACACCGTGGTTATAGTGCGAACGGACGTAGGGGTGGGGTTTTTACAGCTCGCACAAAGCACAGGATACATTGAGCTTAAATCAGGCGTTGATATAACTGCTATAGCTAAGATTGGGGGGAAAAAGAAAGGCATCCCTCTTGAAACAGCAAAAAAAACCCTGGAAGAACACCTCTGAACGTCGAATCTGTGCCTAGGTAAAGTTTAATATTGGTCTCAGTTATTCTGTGACGCCTTTTATCCTCCAATCGTCCGTTCGTCTGTTAGGAGTCCATCGTATCCTGAGCGTGAACTATCGCTATTTCAGCTCGCCATGGGATCGAGCTCTGTTTGACAATCGCCTAAGCGTAACCTTCTAATCTTGTATTGTCTCCTAACGACACAATTAAAGAACCGGAAGGTACCTTTCTAGCTCATATGGCGTCACCTGTACCTGATAGTCCTCCCATTCTTTCTTTTTAAGTGCGATTAAACGATCAAATACGAAATCACCAAGTGCGCTGCGCACGAGCTCGGAATTCTTGGCCCTCTCAATAGCAAGCCCTAAGTTCTCTGGTAGTGACCCAATTCCGTGAGCCTCAAGCTGTTGCGTCGTCATTTTGAAAATATCCTTCTCAATTGGGTCGGGAAGCTCGTAGCCCTTTTCGATTCCGTCCAAACCGCTTGCTAACATTACCGCGAAAGCGAGATATGGGTTACAAGCGGGATCGGGACAACGTAGCTCTACTCTAGTCGCCATTTCGTTTCCGGGCTTGTACATCGGAACTCGAATCAGAGCCGACCTGTTACGCCGCGCCCAAGAAATATAAACTGGTGCTTCATATCCCGGGATCAATCGCTTGTAAGAATTAACCCATTGACTAGTTACGAGACAAAATTCGCTGACATGTTTTAGCTGTCCGGCGATATACCCCTTGGCCATATCCGACAAGTGGAAATTGTCATTGGGATTGAAAAATGCATTCTTCTTTCCTTTAAAAAGTGATTGATGTGTATGCATTCCACTGCCATTCTCACCCGGGATAGGCTTTGGCATGAAAGTAGCGTAGTAACCTGCGCGTAATGCAATTTCTTTGACTACGAGACGGTATGTCATGACGCGGTCAGACATTGTTAAAGCGTCGGTAAATCGTAGATCGATCTCGTGTTGGCTGGGACCAACTTCATGATGGCTGTATTCGACGCGAATGCCCATATCTTCAAGCGCAAATATTGTGTCCCTTCTAAGATCGGTGGCCTGATCAAGCGGAGTGAGATCGAAGTACCCCCCATGGTCGATGACATCAGCACTTTGGCTGTTCATAAAATAGAAGTACTCTAGTTCCGGTCCTATGTTGAATATAAGGCCCTTCTTTTCTGCACGCTGTAGATTTCTTTTGAGAACGTAACGGGGGTCCCCTTCGTAAGGCTTTCCTGAAGGATTAAGCACGTCGCAGATAATTCGTGCCACACCTTTTTCCTTGGGCCGCCAGGGTAGTATCTCATAAGTGCTAGGATCGGGTTTTGCGATCATATCCGACTCCTCAATTGTTTGATAGCCTGTAATTGAGGAGCCATCAAAGCCCATTCCTTCATCTAGGGCATCTTCGAGCTCGTCTTTTACGATTGCAAAGCTTTTTAGAGCGCCGAGGATGTCCGTAAACCATAGTCGAATAAACTTGATGCCTTGTTCTTCAACCTGACGCAATACGTACTCTTTATCCTTTGTTTCTGCCATGTAAAATCGCCTGCGATAGCCTTTAGTAGGAAATTTCATTCCGCTTTCGTTCGTCTTCATTAATAAACATTTCCAAGCGATGAGATCCCATCGAAGGATCTCAATATTGTTATACTCACGACTTAAGCAAGGTCAATTAGTCTCATGTTAGTTATTGGTGCACGAGATTTCGTTGCTGACCGCTGAAACCGAAACTCAGTTCTCAGTGCTTATCAAGGAACTCTCAATGTGTCGGCT